>NZ_JAQHYR010000010.1:0-170980 GCF_027858075.1 Clavibacter sp. CT19
CCGAGCTCGACGACAAGACGAAGCCCGAGGCCTGACGCGGACCGCAGCCCCGCACGCCGGAAGCGGCCGGACCCCCGAGGGGATCCGGCCGCTTCCGCGTCTGGCGCGTGGTGCGGATGGGCCGGCTGATACGCCGGGTTCTGTCCCGGTGCACAAGGCACCATGGACGGCCATCTATCTCGGAGCTGCGTCACCGCAGCCCTCCAGCGGTCTACCCGGGGACTGGACGAGCAGCCTGTGCGTCCCCTGTTCGACCTTGCTCCGGGCGAGGTTTGCATAGCCGACCCGATCACTCGGGCCGCTGGTGGTCTCTTACACCGCCGTTTCACCCTCACCCGCCGCTTCCGCGACGGGCGGTCTGCTCTCTGTTGCACTGTCTCGCGGGTCGCCCCGGGTGGGTGTTACCCACCGCCCTGCTCTGCGGAGCCCGGACGTTCCTCGACGCGGTCTCCCCCTCTCGGGATCCTCCGCGGCGCGACCGTCTTGCCGACCCATCCGCGGGGACGAGTCTAGGGCAGGGCTCGGCCGGCGGTCGGCCTAGAGGCCGGACTCGTCCGTGCGGACGAGGATCGCGTTGCTCTCGGGGTCGATGACGACGTCGTCGGGCGCGCGCTTGCGCAGCGCGTCGAGGTCGCTCTGGTGGAGGGCGATGTTGCTGCCGAGCGAGATGCCGCGGTGGAGCATCGCGGCGCCCACGCCGTAGCGGGCGCGCTGCTTCTCGTAGAGGGCGAGGAGGTCCTCGGGGAACCGCGACGCCCGGGCGTCGCGGTCCTGCTGCGCTTGCTCGGCTTGGACGCGCAGCTCCACGGCGGCGGCGTCGCGCTCCGCCTCGAGGGCCGCGATCCGGTCGGCGAGGGCATCGCGCTCCACGGACACCTCGGCCTGCGCGGCCTGCGCCTCCTCGAGACGCTGCATGACCTCGAGCTCGACCTCCTCGAGGTTGTCGCGGCGGCGCAACAGCGACTCGAGCTCGCGCTCCAGCGCCTGCACGTCCTTGGAGCTGCCGCCCGCCTCGATGCGGCTGCGGTCGCGGTCCATGCGCGCCTGCACGACGGCCACGTCCGACTCGATCCGCGCCAGCTCCGTCTGCGCGTCCTCGACGACGCCGGTGCGCTCGCTGAGGCGGCGTCGGACGCCGTCCATCTCGCGCTGCAGCGCGTCGATCTGCTTCAGCTGCGGGAGCTGGGCGAGGCGGCCGCGCAGGTGCGTCAGCCGGGTGTCGATCTCCTGCAGGTCGAGGAGCTCCTTCTGGACGCTCGGATCGGCTTTCATGCTCTCCCTCTCGTGGTGCGGCGGTGCGACGTGCGCGCCGGCCGGTGGTGCGGGGTGCGGCCCGTGCCGCGTGCGTCACTGGGTGACGGCGAAGTCCCAGGGGTCGGTGCGGATGTCGCTGACGGTGACGTCGGTGCCGGGCAGGGCAGCGCGGAGCGCGTCCGCCGCGACGTCGAGCCACAGCCACTCGCTCGCCCAGTGCGACGTGTCGAGGAGGTACGGGGTGCCGCCGGCGAGCGCGGCGGACTCGCGGGCCTCGCTGGCGGGGTGGTGCCGCAGGTCGGAGGTGATGTAGACGTCGGCTCCCCTCACGGCAGGCGATCCCAGGAGCGAGTCGCCCGCCCCGCCGCACAGGGCCACGCGTCGCACGGGGGCGTCGTACGGGCCGGCGGCACGGATGCCGGTGGCCGTGGGCGGCAGGATCCGTGCGAGCTCGGCGGCGAGGCGCCCGAGCGTCGTCGCGGCGGGCAGGTCGCCGACCCGGCCGATGCCGCGGACGCCGTCCCCGGCCGGCTCGAGGGGCCGCAGGCTCTGCGGCGGGATGCCGAGCAGGGCGGCGAGGCGCCCGGACGTGCCCTCCTCGACGACGTCGGACGTGGTGTGCGCGGCGTAGAGCGCGCAGTCGGCGCGGACGAGGTCGGCGAGCAGGGCGCCCTTGTAGCCGGTCTCGGCGATGGTCGTGACGCCGCGGAGGAGCAGCGGGTGATGCGTGAGCAGGAGGTCGGCGTCGGCGGCGACGGCCTCGTCGACGGTGGCGCGCACGGCGTCGACGGCCAGGTGGATCCGCTCCACGGGGCGGGCGGGGTCCCCGCTCACGAGCCCCGAGGCGTCCCAGTCCGACGCGCCCGCAGGCGGCCAGGCGTCCTCGATGGCGCGGACGGCGTCGGCGAGGGTGTGGGTCACGTCGCCCATCGTAACGAAGGGGCGTCGGGCGCCGACGCGCGGGAGGACCTCAGCCGCGGCGTCCGCCACGCGATGCGGAGCCCCCGCCGCCCACCGCCGTAACCTCGGGCAGGATCCCGGGGGTGGGCACGAGCGGCTCGAGCGGCCACAGCGCGCGCTGCGACGAACCGGGGTGCCTGCTCGATCCGTGGGTCGCGGCGTCGACCACGGACCGGGAGGCCTCGTCGTCGCCGGTGTCGGGGCTCATGGGGGAACAGTAGCGGGGAAGACCGTGAGGACCCTAACGGATGCACGATCCGCGCACCCGCCGTCCGCAGGGTCAGCGCACGCCGCGCGCGGCCAGGGCGTCGCCCAGGTCGTCGGCGTGCTTCAGCGCGAGGACGAGGAACGGGACGACCGAGGTCGTGATGCCCGTCCGCCCGCCGCGGGCCCTCTGCGCGTCCCGCACGTCGCGTGCGAGGCGCGCGAGCACCGGCACGGTCGACACGGTGACCGCGAGCAGCAGCGCGACCCGCTCGGAGTCGAGCCCGAGCCGCCGGGCCGGTCGGAGGCCCCGTTCCACCGCGTCGAGGATCTCCGTCGTCGAGGTCGTCAGCATGAGGAGGCCCGGGACGGCGATGGCCGCCGCGATGCGCGCGGTGTTCGACACCGCCGGCTCGACGCCGAGGAGGACCAGCTGGCTCACCAGCGTGAACAGCAGGATCCACCTCGTCGCCCGCACCTGGCGCCCCAGCGCCCGCAGCCCGAGCGCTCCGTCGCCGAGTCCGGCCGCGCCGTAGCAGGCGATGGCGATGGCGAGGGCGGCGACGGCTCCCGCCCAGGTGGACGGGAGGACGGAGACGCCGAGCACGACGAACGCGACGAGCACGAGCTCGGGCCCGGTGGGCATGCGGGCGAGGCGTCCCGCCGAGGGTCCCGCCGTCATGCGAGCATCGCCTCGTACTCGGCGACGACCTCCGCGGGGGGCCCGACCCGACGCACCCGCCCGTCGGCGAAGAGCACGGCGGCGTCGCAGCGCTGCGCGGCGGCGAGGTCGTGCGTGACGAGGAGGAGCCGGTGCCCGTCCTCGAACAGGTGGTCGGCGACCCGACGGGCGTTGCGCGCGTCGAGGTACGCGGTCGGCTCGTCGGCGATCACCAGCTCCGGCCCCCGGACGAACGCGCCCGTCAGGGCGAGCAGCTGCTTCTGGCCGCCGGACAGGTCGTGCGCGGACCTGTCGGCCAGGTCGCCGAGCCCGAAGCGCGCGAGCGCTGCGTCGACGCGCGCGTCCGACTCCGCCCGCGACAGCCGCTCGGGCCGCAGCGAGAAGGCCACGTCCTCGCGCACGGTCGGCATCACGATCTGGGCGTCCGGGTTGCTGAACACCAGGGCCACGCGTCGCCGCAGCTCGCGGGCGTCGCGTTCCGGATCGAGGCCCAGCACGCGGAGGTCGCCCGCGTCCCGCCGCACCAGCCCGCCGACGAGCCGCGCGAACGTGCTCTTGCCCGAGCCGTTCTCGCCGACCACGGCGACCGTCCGCGCGTCGAGGTCGAGGGTCACGTCCGCGAGCACGTCGACGTCGCCCAGACGGACGCCCACGCCCTCGAGCCGCAGGGCGGGAGGCGTCACGTCGTCGGCACCGCTCGCGCGTCGCGGGCCCGGGTCCAGCCGGCGCGGCGGCGGAAGGCGCGCGGGTAGCCGCGCACCAGGGTCATCACGATCCCCGTCGCGATGACGGTCTTGATCGCGTCCCCCGGCAGGAACACCAGGCTCGTGAGGACGGTCTCGCCGAGCGGCAGGCGGGTCACCGCGCTCTGCACGGGGATGCCGACCGCGTAGATCGCGAGGATGCCGCCGGCCACCATGCCGACCGCCGTGCGCCAGGCGACGGGTCGTCGCCCTCCCGCGTGCACCACGAGCCCGATCACGAACGCGCCCAGGATCCAGCCGACGAGGTACCCCGCGCTCGGCCCGGCGAACACCCCGAGCCCGCCGGCGCCGCCGGACAGGAGCGGCAGCCCGACGGCGACGAGCAGCAGGAGCACGACGATGCAGAGGGCGCCGAGCCACGGGCCGAGGATCGCGCCGGCGAGCATCACGCCCAGGGTCTGCGCGGTGATGGGCACGCCGCCGAGCACGCTGATGCCGCCGGGGAGCCCGAGCACCGCGATCACGGCGGCCAGGACCGCGACCCGGGCCAGGTCGGTGGCGTCGACGCGGGGCGTGCGCTCCGCGCGCTCGAAGCCCCGGGCGGGGAGGGAGGACGGGGTCATGGGCATCCTTCGGATCGGCGCGACGGCAGGTCGTCGGCAGCGGGAGCCGGACCGGCTCCTGAACGCCGTTCACTATAGTGAGCGCATGGCGGACGCGCGCGGCGGGAGGCGTCTCACCCGCGACGACGTCGCCGCGGCGGCCCTCCGGCTCCTCGACGAGCACGGCCTCCCCGACCTCACGATGCGCCGGCTCGGCGCCGCCCTCGACGTGCAGCCGAGCGCGCTCTACTGGCACTACCCGGACAAGCAGACCCTCCTGGCGGCGGTGGCCGACCGCATCGTGGCCGGAGCGGCGCGGCACCGCGGAGGCGCGGACGCCCCGGGCGACGCCACGGCGGCCATCCGCGACCAGGCGTCCGCGCTGCGCCTGGCGCTCCTCGCGCACCGCGACGGCGCCGAGGTCGTCGCCAGCACGACGGCCCTGGGCCTCGGCGCGGCGGATGCCCGGGACGCGCTCGCGGCGGCGGTCGCGGGTGCCGGCTTCGCCGCCGGTGCCGCCGATCGCGCGGCGGACGCGCTCCTGCACTTCGTGCTCGGCCACGTGACCCACGAGCAGCAGCGGACCCAGCTCGCCCGCCTCGGGGTGATCGCGGCCGACGAGCACCGCGGGGGCGACGCGCGGGACGGCTTCGACTTCGGGATCGACCTGCTGGTGCGCGGCCTGGCGTCGCTCCGCGGGCGGGAGACGGGATCCGGGGTGGGCCCTGCCGGGCTCGAACCGACGACATCCACGGTGTAAGCGTGGCGCTCTACCAACTGAGCTAAGGGCCCGGGCGGCCGGGGATCCGGCGCCCCGCCATGCTAGCCGACCGCGTCGGCGCGCCCCCGCTCGGGGGACGGGGAGCGCCGTAGCCTCTCCCCCGTGCCCACCCACCCCTCGCGCCGCACGGTCGCGGAATCCCGCTGGCCCGCTGCGGCCGGCCTCCTCGCCGCGGTCGCGCTCTACGGCGTTGCGCCGACCGCCGTGCCCCCGGGCGTGCGGATCGCCGTGGTCGTCGCCGCCGTCGCCCTGCTCGTCCCGCTGGTCGTGCTCAACCCGCGCCGCCTCGATCGGGAGACCGCCTGGTCGCGCGGGCTCGGCCTCGCCCTCGGCGGTCTCCTGCTCGTCGCGAACCAGGTGAGCCTCGTGGTGCTCGTGGTGGCCCTCGTCGACGCCTCGGAGGCGGGTCCGGAGCTGCTCCTGACGGCGCTGCAGGTGTGGACGACGAACATGCTGGCCTTCGCGCTCGTCTACTGGGAGATGGACCGCGGCGGCCCCGTCGCGCGCCGGGCGCACGCCCGGGCGTCGCTCGCGCCGGCGGACTTCCGCTTCCCCCAGGACGAGGACGCGGGGGCCGTCTCCGAGGTGGCCAGACGGTCGTCGGAGCACGCCGACTGGGTGCCGGGCTTCGTCGACTACGCGTACTTCTCGCTGACGAACTCCATGGCGTACAGCCCCACCGACGTCATGCCGCTGTCGCACCGGGCCAAGGGCCTCATGGCGCTGCAGGCGTTCGCGGGCTTCGTGATCCTCGCGCTCGTCATCGCCCGGGCCGTCAACATCCTCAGCTGACGGCGGGCGACGACGGCATCAGGCGGGGACGAGAGCCAGGTCGCGGATGGCGGAGCGGTAGGCGTCGAGCTCGCGCGCCTCGCCCGGAGCCGTGATGAAGCTGCGGCGGATGATGCCCCGCGTGTCGATGAGGAACGTCGCGCGGTTGGCGAAGCCCTTCCCCTCCAGGAACACGCCGTACTCCTTGGCGACCTGGCCGTGGGGCCAGAAGTCGGCGAGGAGCTGGAAGTCGATGCCCTGCTGTTCGGCCCAGGCCCGCAGGGTGTGCTTGCTGTCGACGCTGATGCCGATGAGCTCCACGCGGCTGTCCGCGAACATGCCGAGGTTCTCCTCGAGCTGGCACATCTCGCCGGTGCACGTCCCGGAGAACGCCAGGGGGAAGAAGACGAGGGCGACCGCGCGATGACCGCGGTACTCGCTCAACCGGACCCGCTCGCCGAACTGGTTGGCGAGCTCGAAGTCGGGAGCCTGTGTGTCGTTGGCCAGGGCCATGGGGTGCGGTTCCTTCCGTGCCGGCAGATGTCCCCTGTCTGGCACGAGGACCGATCCTACGCCGGGGTCCCGCGATGTCCAGCGCCGCCGCCGCGCCGCTCCCGGCCGCCGTCGGTGACCGTCGGTCCGCATGGGTAGGCTTGCCCTCGGCGTACGCGCGGTCTCGCACCCTTCGAGCCCCGTGGCACCGAAGACGATGTCTGCACACCACAGGAAGAGGTCGAGGGTGACTGTCAACGACCAGGATCCGTACTCGGTGAACCACACCGACAGCGATCCGGAAGAGACCGCCGAATGGAACGAGTCCCTCGACGGGCTCGTCGAGGCGCAGGGTCGGGGTCGCGCGCGCGACGTCATGCTCAGCCTCCTCAAGCGCTCGAAGGAGCTGCACCTCGGGGTGCCGATGGTCCCGACCACGGACTACATCAACACCATCGCGCCGGAGAACGAGCCCGACTTCCCCGGTGACGAGGACCTCGAGCGCCGCTACCGCGCGTGGATCCGCTGGAACGCGGCCGTCACCGTGCACCGGGCGCAGCGTCCCGGCATCGCGGTCGGCGGGCACATCGCCACGTACGCCTCCTCCGCCGCCCTCTACGAGGTCGGCTACAACCACTTCTTCCGCGGCCAGGACCACCCGGGCGGCGGCGACCAGGTCTTCGTGCAGGGCCACGCCTCCCCCGGCACCTACGCGCGCGCCTTCCTGGAGGGACGTCTCAGCGAGCACCAGCTCGACGGGTTCCGCCAGGAGAAGAGCCACGAGGGCGGTGGGCTGTCGTCCTACCCGCACCCCCGCCTCATGCCGGAGTTCTGGCAGTTCCCCACGGTCTCGATGGGCCTCGGCCCCATCAACGCCATCTACCAGGCGCAGGCGAACAAGTACCTCACCAACCGCGGCATCAAGGACGCCTCCGACCAGCAGGTCTGGGCTTTCCTCGGCGACGGCGAGATGGACGAGGTCGAGAGCCGCGGACAGCTCCAGGTGGCGGCGAACGAGAAGCTCGACAACCTCAACTTCGTCATCAACTGCAACCTCCAGCGCCTCGACGGACCCGTCCGCGGCAACGGCAAGATCATCCAGGAGCTCGAGAGCTTCTTCCGCGGCGCCGGCTGGAACGTCATCAAGGTCGTCTGGGGTCGCGAGTGGGACGACCTGCTCGCCCGCGACACCGAGGGCGCGCTCCTCGAGCTGATGAACCGCACGCCCGACGGCGACTACCAGACCTTCAAGGCCGAGAGCGGCGCCTACATCCGCGAGAACTTCTTCGGGCGCGACGAGCGCACCGCGAAGCTCGTCGAGGGCTACACCGACGACCAGATCTGGAACCTCAAGCGCGGCGGCCACGACTACCGCAAGGTCTACGCGGCCTTCAAGGCGGCCAGCGAGCACACGGGCCAGCCCACGGTGATCCTCGCCAAGACCGTCAAGGGCTACGGCCTCGGCCCGAGCTTCGAGGGCCGCAACGCGACCCACCAGATGAAGAAGCTCACGCTCGACAACCTCAAGCAGTTCCGCGACGAGATGCGCGTGCCGATCACGGACGCCCAGCTCGAGGAGGACCCGTACCTGCCGCCGTACTACCACCCCGGCCAGGACGACGAGGCGATCCAGTACATGCACGAGCGCCGTCGCGCGCTCGGCGGGTACTCCCCCGAGCGCCGCACGAAGCACACGGCCATCTCGCTGCCGGACGACTCGGCCTACCGCATCTCCAAGAAGGGCTCCGGCACGCAGGAGATCGCCACGACCATGGCGTTCGTCCGGCTGCTCAAGGACCTGATCCGCGCGAAGGACTTCGGCAACCGCGTCGTCCCGATCATCCCGGACGAGGCCCGCACGTTCGGCATCGACGCCTTCTTCCCGACGGCGAAGATCTACAACCCGAACGGCCAGCACTACACGTCGGTCGACCGCGAGCTGCTGCTGTCCTACAAGGAGAGCCCGCAGGGCCAGATCGTGCACGTGGGCATCAACGAGGCGGGCGCGCTGGCGGCGTTCACGAACCTCGGCACCACGTACTCGACGCAGGGCGAGCCGCTCATCCCGATCTACGTCTTCTACTCGATGTTCGGGTTCCAGCGCACGGGCGACGCGATCTGGGCGGCGGGCGACCAGATGGCGCGCGGCTTCCTCATCGGCGCGACCGCCGGCCGCACCACGCTCACGGGCGAGGGCCTGCAGCACGCGGACGGCCACTCGCTGGTCCTGTCGGCAACCAACCCCGCGGTCGTCTCCTACGACCCGGCGTACGCCTACGAGATCGGGCACATCGTGCGCACCGGCCTCGAGCGCATGTACGGCGGCGAGCACGAGGACCCGAACGTCATGTACTACCTCACGGTGTACAACGAACCGATCATCCACCCGGCCGAGCCCGAGGGCGTGGACGTGGACGGCATCGTCCGCGGCATCCACAAGCTCAAGGACGGCTGGGTCGACGGCCCGAAGGCGCAGCTCATGGCTTCCGGCGTCGCCGTCCCGTGGGCCCTCGAGGCGCAGCAACTCCTCGCCGACGACTGGGGCGTGTCCGCGGACGTCTGGTCCGTCACGTCCTGGGGCGAGCTCCGCCGGGACGGCCTGGCGGCCGAGGAGCACAACCTGCTCCACCCGCACTCCGAGGAGCGCGTGCCGTACCTGGAGGAGAAGCTCCGCGGATCCGAGGGCCCGTTCGTCGCGGTCACCGACTTCTCGCACGCGGTGCCCGACCAGATCCGCCAGTTCGTCCCCGGCGACTACTCGACGCTCGGCGCCGACGGCTTCGGCTTCTCGGACACGCGTCCGGCGGCCCGCCGCTTCTTCGCGATCGACGGCCCGTCGATGGTCGTGAAGACGCTGCAGCGCCTCGCCAAGCAGGGCAAGGTCGACCGGGACGCGCCGAAGTGGGCGATCGACAAGTACCGCCTGCTGGACGTCACCGCCGGCACGACCGGATCGGCGGGCGGCGAGGCGTGAGCTGCGCCGACCTGACGTGACGACGAGCGACCGGCACGACACCGACGTGGAGACCGGGGAGACGAAGGCGGAGACGCTGACGTGGCTCCGGTCCCTCTCGGGCGAGCTGGCGAGCGCGACGCTCAAGCGGCTCGAGGACACGCTGCCCTGGTACGGCGCGATGCCGCCCGGGCGGCGGTCCGCGGTCGGGCTCGTGGCGCAGGCCGGCATCACGTCGTTCATCCACTGGTACGACGACCCGGACTCCACGCCCTGGATCGCGGCGGACGTCTTCGGCGCGGCGCCGCGCGAGCTCCTGCGCTCGGTGACGCTGCAGCAGACGCTGCAGCTCATCCGCGTCACCGTGGAGGTCGTCGAGGATCGCGTCCGCGACCGCCACCGCACGGTGCGGGACGCGATCCTGCTCTACTCCCGAGAGATCGCCTTCGCCGCGGCCGACGTGTACGCCCGCGCCGCCGAGGCCCGGGGCCTCTGGGACGCTCGGCTCGAGGCGCTCGTGGTCGACAGCATCCTCTCGGGCGAGTACGACGACGAGCTGCCGTCCCGCATCGCCGCCCTCGGGTGGCACGGACACGGCGAGGTGTCCGTCCTCGTCGGCACGGCGCCCCCCGTGCTCGACGTCGACCAGCTCCGGCGCACCGCGCGGCACCTCGACGCCGACGTCCTCATCGGCGTGCAGGGAAGCCGGCTCGTGCTCGTGATCGGGCGCGCGTCGCCCGCGGTGGCGGATCCGGAGGTCCCGGAGGCGGAGGCGACGCAGGTCGCGTTCCTCGAGATCGCCACGCAGCTCGAGCCGGGGTTCGGGAACGGCCACCTCGTGCTCGGCCACGAGGTGCCGAGCCTGGTCGAGGCCTCCCGCAGCGCGCGGGCCGCCCTCGCGGGGTTCGCCGTCGCGCGCTCCTGGCGCAACGCCCCGCGACCGACGCTCGCCGACGACCTGCTCCCCGAACGCGCCCTCGCCGGCGATCCGCTCGCGCGCTCGACCCTCATCAACCGCATCTACAAGCCCCTCCAGGCGCACTCGACCGAGCTGCTCGCGACGCTGTGGTGCTACCTCGACACCGGTCGGTCGCTCGAGGCGACCGCGCGGGAGCTGTTCGTGCACCCGAACACCGTGCGGTACCGCCTGAAGCGCGTGTCGGACGTCATCGGCTGGGATGCGACGGGGGCCCGCGAGGCGCTCATCCTCCAGGCGGCGCTCATCATCGGCAGCATCGCCGAGGCGGGGACCGTCGTGCCCAAGCAGCAGACGCCCGGTCGGACGCGGCCGAAGCGCCAGGCGGCCCGGTGACCCGCCGATCGTGTGGCCTCGTCACAACGTCGTGGAGGATCCTCTGTAGGACCTCGACTCCGACGCGGCTCGCGCACGCTGGGAGGATGGACGGATGATCATCGTCGTGTGCCCCGGCCAGGGCTCCCAGAAGCCCGGATTCCTCTCCCCGTGGCTGGAGCACCCCGATCACGCCCGGCTCCTCGGCGAGCTCGGCGACGCGGCCGGGCTCGACCTCGTCTTGCACGGCACCACATCCGACGCGGACACCATCCGCGACACCGCCGTCGCGCAGCCGCTCATCGTCGCGGCGGGCATCATGGCCCTCCGGGCGCTCCTCGCCGACGGCCGGGACGCCTACGTGGCCGGCATCGCCGGGCATTCGGTGGGCGAGATCACCGCGGCGGCGGGCGCCGGGATCCTCACCGACACGGAGGCCATGGCCCTCGTCCGCACGCGGGGCGACGCGATGGCCGAGGCCGCGGCCACCACGCGCACGGGCATGAGCGCCGTCGTGGGCGGCGACCAGGACGCCATCCTGGCGCGGCTCGCGGAGCTGGGCCTGGAGCCCGCCAACTACAACGGCGGCGGCCAGATCGTCGTGGCCGGCGAGCCGGAGGCCCTCGCGGCCCTCCAGGCCGAGCCGCTCCGGGGGACGCGCGTCATCCCGCTCCAGGTGGCGGGGGCCTTCCACACCCACCACATGGCGCCCGCGGTGGACGCGCTCCGAGACGCCGTCGCCCCGCTCGCGCCCCGCGACCCCCGCTTCCCCGTGTGGACGAACCGCGACGGCAGCCGGGTCGACTCCGGTGCCGCCTACCTCGACCTCATCGTGGGCCAGGTCGCGAGCCCGGTGCGCTGGGACCTCTGCATGGAGGCCTTCGACGCCGCCGGCGTCACCGGGCTCATCGAGGTCGCTCCCGCGGGCGCCCTCACCGGACTCGCCAAGCGCGGCCTCAAGGGGCTGCCGACCCTCGCGCTCTCCACGCCCGACGACCTCCCGGCGGCCATCGACATGCTCGACGCGCACGCCTGATCCCGCCGCACCCGACACCGAACAGGGACACATGACCGCCCAGCCCCGCCCCACCATCCAGACCGCGCCCGTCGTCGAGCGCTTCACCCGCATCTGGGGCCTCGGCGCCGCCCGCGGCGAGCTCGACGTCCCCAACGACGACCTCGTCGGGCCCATCGACTCGTCCGACGAGTGGATCCGCCAGCGCACCGGCATCGTCACCCGCAAGCGCGCGGGCGCGGACGTCGACGCCGTCGACCTCGCGACCACCGCCTCGCTCGAGGCCATCGCGAAGGCCGGCATCCGGCCCGAGCAGATCGGCATCGTCCTCGTCTCCACGGTGAGCAACACCGTGCAGACGCCGTCGATGGCCGCGCTCCTCGCCGACCGCATCGGCGCGAACCCGGCGCCCGCCTACGACATCTCGGCCGCGTGCGCCGGCTACACGTACGGCATCGCGCAGGCGGACTCCTTCATCCGCTCGGGTCTCGCGGAGTACGTGCTCGTGGTGGGCGCGGAGAAGCTGTCCGACATCGTCGATCCCACCGACCGCTCCATCTCGTTCCTGCTCGGCGACGGCGCGGGCGCTGCGATCGTCGGCCCGAGCGACACCCCCGGCATCTCCGCCACCGTGTGGGGCTCCGACGGCTCCAACTGGGACGCCGTCGGCATGACCGGCACCCTGAAGAGCATGCGCGACGGGTCCGCGTGGCCCACCCTCCGCCAGGACGGCCAGAAGGTCTTCCGCTGGGCGGTCTGGGAGATGGCCAAGGTCGCCAAGGAGGCGCTCGACCGCGCGGGCCTCACCGCTGACCAGCTGGCCGCGTTCATCCCCCACCAGGCGAACATGCGCATCGTGGACGAGTTCGCCAAGCAGCTCGGCCTTCCGGATACGGTGGCCATCGCGCGCGACATCGAGACCACCGGCAACACGTCGGCCGCCTCCATCCCGCTCGCCACCCACCGCCTGCTCGAGGATGACCCGTCGCTCTCGGGCGGCCTCGCCCTGCAGATCGGATTCGGCGCCGGACTCGTGTTCGGCGCGCAGGTCGTCGTCCTGCCCTGAGTCCCGCCCCATAAGCTGTTCCGGTCATCACGAACCACGAGGAGATACACATGGCACTGTCCACCGAAGAAGTCCTGGCCGGCCTGGCCGAGCTCGTCAACGACGAGACCGGGATCGCCACCGACACCGTCGAGATGGACAAGTCGTTCACCGACGACCTGGACATCGACTCGATCTCGATGATGACGATCGTCGTCAACGCCGAGGAGAAGTTCGACGTGAAGATCCCGGACGAGGAAGTCAAGAACCTCAAGACCGTCGGCGACGCGGTCACGTTCATCACCAACGCGCAGTCCTGACCGCGCGGAGGATGGCCGGCCCCGACCTCGGGGCCGGCCATCCCCCTCCCCTGTTCCCGACGTCGAGGAGACGCCACGCATGACCACCCCCAAGAAGATCGTCGTCACCGGCATCGGCGCGACGTCGCCCCTCGGCGGCACCGCCGAGGAGACCTGGCAGGCGCTCCTCCGCGGCGAGTCGGGCATCACCACCCTCGAGCAGGACTGGGTGGCGAAGTGGGACATCCCCGTGACGTTCGCCGGCCAGGCGAAGGTGCCCTCCTCCGAGGTCATGGCGCGCATCGAGACCAAGCGCCTCGACCCGTCCAGCCAGTTCGCCCTCACGGCCGCGCGTGAGGCCTGGGCCGACGCGGGATCCCCCGAGGTCGACCCGCTGCGCTTCGCCGTCGACTGGGCCACCGGCATCGGCGGCGTGTGGACCCTGCTCGACGCCTGGGACACCCTCCGCGAGAAGGGCCCGCGCCGCGTCCTCCCCATGACCGTCCCCATGCTCATGCCCAACGGACCGGCCGCGGCGGTCGGCATGGACCTCGGTGCGCGCGCCGGCATCCAGACCGTCGTCTCCGCCTGCGCGTCGAGCACCGAGTCGATCGCCAGCGCCTACGCGCACCTCCAGGCGGGCCGCGCGGACATCATCGTGGCCGGCGGCTCCGAGGCTTCCATCCACCCGCTGCCCATCGCGTCGTTCGCGGCGATGCAGGCCCTCTCGAAGCGCAACGACGACCCCGCGGGCGCCTCGCGTCCCTACGACATCTCGCGGGACGGCTTCGTCCTCGGCGAGGGCGGTGCCGCGCTCGTGCTCGAGACCGAGGAGCACGCCATGGCGCGCGGGGCCCGCATCTACGCGGAGCTCGTCGGCGGCGCGGTCACCAGCGACGCGTTCCACATCACGGCGCCCGACCCCGAGGGGACGGCGGCCGCGCGCGCCATGATCGCGAGCATCGAGGGCGCGGGCTACTCGCGCGGCGACGTCTCGCACATCAACGTCCACGCGACCAGCACGCCGGTCGGCGACATCGCGGAGTACAAGGCGCTCGAGCGCGTGTTCGGCGAGGCGGTGCACGGCATCCCCGTGAGCGCGACGAAGGCGTCCACCGGGCACCTGCTCGGCGGCGCCGGCGCGATCGAGGCGGTCTTCACGGTGAAGGCCCTCGCCGAGCGCACCGCTCCCCCGACGATCAACCTCACGGAGCTGGATCCCGACATCCGGCTCGACGTCGTGACGTCGCCGCGTCCCCTCGGCGACGGCGACCTGCTGGCGATCAGCAACTCGTTCGGCTTCGGCGGGCACAACGCGGTCATCGCGTTCCGCAGCGTCTAGCCCGCCACCGCACGCGAAGAGGCCCCGACCAGCAGGTCGGGGCCTCTTCGCGTGCGGTGCCCGGAGAAGATGACCGGGACTCTCGCGGGACGCGCTGACGGGTCAGGCCTGCATCCGCATCCCGGTGCTCCCCGCCGGACCGGGTGTCAGGCGGTGCGCGATGGCGGCCGGTTCCTCGTCGGATGCGGACGGCGTCCCCTGCAGCGTCTTCGCGTGCAGGCCGCTCGCGATCGCGACCGTCGCGAGGAGCAGGGTGAATCCGAAGCCGCGGTCCTCGAGCGGCGTGCCGAAGGGGATGTTGCAGAGCATCACCAGGAGCAGGCCCCACCACGCGGTCGTGGCGGGAGAGGGGCCCATGGCGCGCGTGGCCTTCCAGATCGACCAGCCCATCGCGGCGATGAAGGCCGCGACGGCTGCCGTGCCGAGCCAGCCCAGGCGGACGACCGTCAGGAGCGGGGTGTCGAGGACGATGGGGATGGTGTAGCCGAGCCCCATGCCGAACACCGGGCTGCTGTCGATGAGGCCCGTGGCCACGACGTAGGCGTTCTGCCTGATGGCATACGACTGGTCCGCACCGCCCTGGCCGTTGAGGACGGTCAGGGACGCCCGGATGCGGCTCTGCAGGAAGTCCGGATCCGCGATCGCCACGGAGGCGACGATCGGGAAGACCAGACCTGCCAGGACACCGCCGATCACGAGGAGCCCGAGCATCTTGCCCGGCGGCACGCGCATGCTCCGCTGGAGGCCCAGGACGGCGAAGACGGCCGCGAACACGATGAGGTTGGTGCGCGTGCCCGTGATCAGCATCGCGATGGGGATCCCGACGACGGGCACCAGCCAGAGGATGCGCGCCAGCCGCTTCTCCGCGTGGAACACCATGACGAGCGCCAGCGCGAAGGCGAAGGACGGCAGCATCAGGCTCGAGAGGATGAACCGACCCGTGGAGAGGGCGGTGACGCCCCGCCGGTCGAGCCAGTCGAAGGCGAATCCGACGGCCGCCACGAGTCCGAGGACACCCACGAGGGGGTACGTGATCCGGGGCGGGATGTCGCGTCCGGCGTCGAGCCCGATGACCGGACCCAGCACGATGAGGAGGTAGAAGATCGCCTGCCGGCCGAAGGTGCCCAGGTCGGAGCCCTCGGGTGAGGCGAGGAAGCTCAGGCTCACGATCGCGAGCAGGGCCAGTCCGACCCACACCAGCGACTTGAAGTGGCGCGCGTACGAGGGGGGCGAGGCGATGAGGCGCACCACGGACACCGCGGCGCACACGACGAGCAGTCCCGCGTAGACGATCTTGTTGGCGCTCAGGTCGCCGCTCGAGCCGAGCACGAGCAGGCCTCCGACGACGACGAAGAGGAACCGGACCACGGAGTTGCGGATGATGAAGAACAGCACGATCGGCGCCAGCCCGACGGCGGTGCCGACGAACGGGTCCCAGGCGAGGACGTACGTCGACCCGAGGATCCACAGGGCGCAGCCGAGCACGAGGGCCGGGCTCGAGAGGCCGGCCAGGCCGGCGGTTCGGGTCGAGAGTCGTTCCCGCATGGTGTCGTCGCCGATCTCGCTGTGCTCGTCGCACGTCCGGTAGGAGGGATTGCCCGCGAAGCCATCCGGTCGGACTGCGCTCCGCGTGCCCCGAGCATCGCCGGCGAGGCCCCCCGGTCTCTTCACGTGGAACCTATCACGCACCGTCGGCGCCGTCGGGCCGGGCGGTCGGCGTCGTTCGGCGGCGGACGGGAGGAGGCGCCCGCCGCGCGTACGGGTCAGCCGACCTTGTGCAACCAGACCACGGGGCTGAAGTCGCTCGCGTGGCGGAACGCCTCGAGCTCGTCGTCCCAGGCCTGTCCCATGGCGAGGCGGAGCTCGCGGTGCAGCTCCAGGGTGTTGGAGCCGGCGACGTCGAGGGCGTAGCGGATCCTGTCCTCGGGGATGACGGTGTTGCCCGCCGTGTCGGTCTGGGCGAAGAAGACGCCGAGGTCGGGCGTGTGCATCCACCGGCCCCCGTCCCGGCCGGGACCCGCGTCCTCGGTGACCTCGTAGCGCAGGTGCTCCCACCCGCGGAGGCCGCTGGCGATGGCGGCGCCGGACCCCTCCGGGCCCTCCCAGTAGTACTCCGCGCGCATGGCGCCCTTCAGCACGGGCTGCGGATCCCAGGTGAAGTTCACGGCATGACCGAGCGCGCGACCCGCTGCCCATTCGACATGGGGGCAGAGCGCGCGAGGAGAGGAGTGCACGTAGAGCACTCCTCGAGCCGGTCTTGAGTTGGCGACGGGTGCTTCCATGGGTCTCCTCCATCCGATCAGATGCGTCTTCCCCAACGATCTGCGTGCGATGGACGAGCTCCACACCTGCCGGTGCGGCCGGCGCGGACGCCGACGGTCCTCATCATGGCGGGTGATCCTGGGGATCGGCAACATCGCGGACGCGACGCGCCGAGGGAGACGTCATCCGGGCGATCGGGCGCCGGGGACGGCGGCGGGTCCCCCGGGCGTGCATGCCGGGAATGCCTATGCTCCAGGGGGCGGCCCGCCGGGCCGGGGGCGGAGGAGGAATGTCGGTGCGGCACGCCCTCCTCGCGATCCTCACCGAGGGCACGTGCTACGGGTACCAGCTCCGCACGGAGTACACCGCTCGCACCGGCACCGCGGCGCCCCTCAACGTCGGTCAGATCTACAACACCCTCGACCGCCTGGAGCGGGACGGCCTCGTCGTGAAGGGCACGACCGACGAGGCCGGGCACGTGCCGTACACGATCACGGACGAGGGCCGAGCGGACGTCGGCGCGTGGCTGGACGAGACGATCGGGCCGCCGGCGACGCGCGACGAGCTGCTCGTGAAGGTCGCGCTCGCGCTGTCCCTGCCCGGCGCGGACGCGGGCGCCCTGGTCCGTGCCCAACGCGAGCGCTCGCTCGCGGACGCCCGCGAGCTCGCGCTGTCCCGCGAGGCGCACGACACCGACGTCCCGCTCGCCGTCTCCCTGGCGGCGGACGCGGTGGAGGCCGCCCTGACCGCGCGGCTCGCCTGGCTCGACGCGGCCGAGCGTCGGATCCTCGACGCCGGTGCCGCGGGCACCCGACCGACGGGCTTCGCCGCCGCCCCGCGACGCGGTCGACCCGCGCGACGCGACGCGCAGCCGTAAGGCCGCGCAGCCGTAGGGCCGCGGAGCAGGTCCCGAGGGCGGCTCAGTGCAGGAGGCCGCCGTCCTTGGCCAGCACGTTCTTCTCCCCGGCCTCGATGGGCACGGCGAAGCGGTTCTGCTTCGGCGGCATCGGGCAGTTGAAGTTGTAGCTGAACGCGCACGGCGGGAGGTAGGCGCGGTTGAAGTCCAGCGTGATCGTGCCGTCGGGCGAGGGCGCCACCATCAGGAAGCGGCCCACCCCGTAGGTCGACTCGCCGCTCGTGGCGTCGGAGAAGACGAGCAGGAGCGCGCGGCCCTCGCGGAACGCGGCGAGCGAGTACTCCACGCCGTCCTTGGTGAACGTGATCTCGCCGGGGACCACCTTGTCCTTGGTCGCCCCGTCGTCCTTGAGATGCTCGAAGCCCATCGCGCGTCCGCCCTCGATGGGCGTGAAGTCCGCCGTCACGACCCACTCCTCGGAGTAGGGGAACGCGTCGATGCCGCCGAAGTCGCGGATCGCCTCGCTCTGCGCGTCCCAGACGCGGAGCGCGTAGGTGCCCTCCTCGCTCGCGATGACGAAGGCGGAGACCGTGTCGCTCGCGACGACGGTGGAGGGGGCCGCGTCGTCGCGGCCGCGGACGACCGCCTCGCCGTCCACGAGCACGCCGTCCACGATGAGCCCGTCCGATGGGGACGCGTGCACGCGCAGGCCGGAGGACCCGGGCTCGAGCGGCGACCAGGTGCCTGGGATGCCGTAGACGGGCTGCGGCGCGGCATCGTGCGAGATCCACTGGGTGTTGACGAGGGCCAGGTTGCCCTGCGGGAGGACGACCATCTGCTCGCGACGCGCGCGGAAGACGGCGAGGACCTCCGCCGGATCGGTGGGCGCGGGGGCGACGGGGGCGACGGGATCGGTCATGCCCCCATCCTCGCCGCCAGGAGGTCGGCGGCCAAGTCGACGCGGGCCGAATCGGTCGTCGTCGGCGGGGTTCCCCCGCGCGGGAGGCGGGCGTACGGTCGGGGCATGAGCACAGACCGAGAGAGCACCTCGACCGACGACGACGGCACGACGACGCACACCGAGGAGCACGTGGAGTCCTCCTCGATCACCGAGGAGAGCGGGTCCGCGGGATCCACGCCCGACGGCTCGGGCAGCAACACCTCGGAGGGCGAGGACCACGAGGGCGACGTCGGCTCCGGCGGCTGATTCCTGCCCACCGCTCCACCCGACGCCCGGTCCCCGTGAGGGACCGGGCGTCGTCGCATGCGGACGGGGAGGCGCTACTTGGCCTGGGCGTAGTCGTCGACCACCGCGATCGTGACCGGGAAGTCGACCGGCGCATCGCCGAAGAGCAGGCGCCCGGCCTCCGCGGCGGCCTCGGTCACGGCGTCGCGCACCTCGTCGACGCGGTCGTCGGGTGCGTGGACCATGACCTCGTCGTGCAGGAAGAAGACGAGGTGCGGACGGGACCCGGGCCGTTCGAGCGCGGCGAGCCGTCGACGCAGGCCGGCGAGCCAGCTCAGCGCCCACTCGGCGGCGGAGCCCTGGACGACGAAGTTCCGCGTGAAGCGGCCCTGGTCGCGCGCCGAGGTGCGTGCGCGGGCGGCGTCGGCCGGCGACGCCTCGGCGCCCTGACCGCGCTGGCGGACGTCCCGCCACGCGTCGGTGGGAGGCGGGGAGGAGCGGCCGAGCCGGGTGCTGACGATGCCGCCGCTCTCCCCCACCCGAGCCGCCTGCTCCACGTAGCCGGTGGCCCGCGGGTAGGCGCGGACGAGGCGCGGCATCAACCGGCCGCTCTCGCCGGAGGTGGCCCCGTACATGGCGCCGAGCATCGCGACCTTGGCGTGCGCTCGGGTGTCGACCACGCCGGCGTCAACGAGCCCCTGGTAGAGGTCCGTGCCCCGGCCCGCATCGGCCATCGCGCGGTCCTCGGCGAGGGCGGCGAGGATCCGGGGTTCGAGCTGGGCGGCGTCGGCCACCACGAGGCGCCACCCCCGATCCGCGCGCACGGCCGAGCGGATCTGCCTGGGGAGCTGCAGCGCGCCGCCCCCGCTCGCGGCCCACCGCCCGGTGACCACGCCGCCCGGCACGTAGCCGGGGTGGAAGCGGCCGTCGCGGATCCACGTCTCCATCCACGTCCAGCCGTTGGCCGTGAGCAGGCGGGACAGCTTCTTGTACTCCAGGAGGGGCGCGATGACCGGGTGGTCGATCTCCTGCAGCTCCCACTGCCGCGTGCTGGAGGCGTCGATCCCGGCGCGACGCAGGGAGCGGAGCACGTCGGGCGGGCTGTCGACGTTGAGGTCCGGGGCGCGGAGGATCTCCCGGATCCTCGTGCCGAGGCGCAGCAGCGCCGGAGAAGTGCCGCCGGGCGCCGGGCGCGGCCCGAGCGCGTCGACGAGGAGCGCGTCGTGCACGGCCGTGTCCCACGGGAGGCCGTCGTGCTCCATCTCCGCCGCGACGAGGGCGCCGGCGGACTCCGCCGCCAGCAGCAGGCGCAGCCGTCCGGGCGCGGCGCTGCCGGCGACGGCCGCGAGCTGGAGACGCAGCTCGGCGACGAGCTCGTCGGCGGATCGCCCCTCGGCCGCGTCGAGGTCGTCGAAGAGCGTCTCGCCCTGCGCCGGGTCGCGTTCGATGCCCGCGGGGCGGTCCCACGGGCCGGGCGGCGTGCGCGCCAGGGCGCTGTCCGCGGTGAGGGTGGAGAGGCGGAGGATCGCGTGGCAGAGCCGCAGGTCGTGGCACCGCGCGACGCGGACGCCCGCGGCGAGGAGCGGGCGCGCCCAGGTGCGGGTGTCGTCGAAGACCCAGCGCGGCGGGTCGGTGGAGCGCTCGCGTTCGGCGGCGACGCGCGGCCAGTCGGCGGATGCCACGTCGCGGGCGGCGACGACCCGGCTCGTCGCGTCGAGGTCGACGAGCCGCACGCCGTCGGGCGTCCTCGCGACCAGGATGTGCACTCCCCCATCATGGCGGCCGCCTCCGACGCCGCCGTCCCCGGAGGCGGGATCCGGATCGCGGCGGTCCGGGATGCGGCCCCTCCACCGCGTCATGCAGGGAAACACCGCACGCGAATCTGCCCGCATCCCCCTTTTGCGCCGCGGTACCCGCTAGGGTTGCTCATAAGTCGTCAGGTCCTCGAGATCCGCCCGGTCCGCCGGAGTCGTGTCAGAGGGGCAGACGACCTGCGGTCCCGGGTCCCGGGATCGATGCATCTCTTTTTGAAGGAAATTTCGTCATGGCAACAGGCACCGTCAAGTGGTTCAACGCTGAAAAGGGCTTCGGCTTCATCGCTCCCGACAACGGAACCGCGGATGTGTTCGCTCACTACTCCGCGATCGCGACGGGCGGCTACAAGTCGCTCGACGAGAACCAGAAGGTGGAGTTCGAGGTCGCCCAGGGCCCCAAGGGTCCCCAGGCTGAGAACATCCGCCCGCTCTAACGCCACCCGCCCACCCCTGGTGGGCGACGCACGCTGAGCTTCCGGGAACGGCTCCGACCATGCGGTCGGAGCCGTTCTCCCGTTAACGGGTGGCTCCGGGCGTGGGGGATCATGGGGCCGTGCCCTCCTACCGCATCACCATGACCGTCGGAGCGCTGCGGCCGGGCGCCGATCCCGCCGACGTGCTGCCGGCCGCCGCCCGCGAGGCCGCCGCGCGCGCCACGCTCGAGGCGAACGACATCCAGGTCGTGCGGGGCGAGGCCCGCCTCACCGTCCGCTTCACCGCCGACGACGACGCCATGGCCGAGCGCGTCGCCGGAGCCGTCCGGGCGCGGACCGCGGAGCTCGTCGCCGTCCCGCGGGCGAGCATCACGCGCCGCGACGGCGGCACGTGGACGCGCATCTGACCCCGTGATCCGCGTCCGCGGATCGCTGTGCTCCCGTCCGGAGAGCGCCATGCCGCCGGGCATGCGAGGGGTTCGCCTGTAGTCTCGGATCCTGGAGCCGATGACGCCTCAGGGGGACGCACCATCGGCTTGGGGGGACAGTGATCGGACAGAGGGCGACGCACGGACCGGATGCTCAGGACACGGGCTCCCCGTCGCATCCGGAGGAGCGCGCCGCGCGCGGCACGCGTCCCGACGTCGGGCCCGTCACCGCGGCCGACGGCGCCCGCGCGAACGACTGGCGTCGCACCTACGCGTTCGGCCTCGTGATCACCGACCTCCTCGTGCTCATCTGGGTGGTATTCGGCGTGCAGATCGCCTGGTTCGGCGTGACGACCTCCGACGTCGCCTTCAACGGCGACTACGACGGCGTCACCGTCAGCTACTCCCTCATCTCCATCGTCATCGTCGCCTGCTGGATGCTCGCCCTCGGCATCTACGGCACGCGCGGCTACCGGGTGCTCGGCACGGGACCGCAGGAGTACCGGCTCATCCTCTCGGCCACGGTCCGGCTCTTCGGCATGGTCGCGATCGTCGCGTTCCTCGGCCGCATCGACTTCGCGCGCGGCTACATCATCCTCGCGCTGCCCCTCGGGCTCGTGACCCTCGTGCTCAGCCGCTGGATGTGGCGGCAGTGGCTCAACGTGCAACGCGCGAAGGGTCGCTACTCCTCCCGCGTGCTCCTCATCGGATCCGAGGCCTCGACCGGCTTCCTCGCCCGGGAGCTCGCCCGCCAGCCCTACGCCGGCTACCTCGTGGTGGGGGCCTGCATCCCGTCGGGCGTCATCGCGGCCACCCTCCCCGGCACCGGCATCCCCGTCCTCGGCAAGCTCGACGACCTCCCGGCCGCCATGCGCGCCGTCGACGCCGACACCATCGTCATCGCGAGCAACGACGAGCTCGCGCCGGAGCGGATCCGGGAGCTCAGCTGGTCGCTGGAGCCCGGACGGCAGCACCTCGTGGTCGCGCCGAGCCTCACCGACATCGGCGGCCCCCGCATCCACACCCGACCTGTCGCCGGCCTGCCGCTCATCCACGTGGAGACGCCGCGCTACGAGGGCACGAAGCTCTTCGCCAAGAGGGCCTTCGACATCGTCGCGAGCGTGCTCATCCTCGTGTTCGCGTCGCCGCTCTTCCTCGCGATCGCCGCCACCATCCGGTTGAGCACCCCGGGCCCGGTCCTGTTCCGCCAGGAGCGCGTGGGGATCAACGGTCGCCCGTTCCCCATGCTCAAGTTCCGCACCATGGTGACGGACGCGGAGGCGCGCCTGCTCGACCTGCAGGAGCAGAGCCGGGACGCCGGCAACTCGGTGCTCTTCAAGATGAAGGACGATCCCCGCGTCACCCCGGTCGGGCGGTTCCTCCGGCGCTACAGCCTCGACGAGCTGATGCAGCTCGTCAACGTCCTGAACGGCACCATGTCGCTCGTGGGGCCCCGGCCGCCGCTCGCCCGCGAGGTGGAGACGTACGAGATGAAGGTGCACCGCCGGTTCCTCGTGAAGCCCGGCATCACCGGGCTGTGGCAGGTGAGCGGCCGCTCGAACCTCTCCTGGGAGGACAGCGTGCGGCTCGACCTCTACTACGTGGAGAACTGGTCCATCGTGGGCGACCTGGTGATCCTCTGGAAGACGGCGCGCGCCGTGCTGCAGCGCGAGGGGGCGTACTGAGCGGGCCCGGCTCGCGGTCCACGACGCGGGACGCGTCCGGCGAGCCGGGTCAGCCCGCGTCGGCCTCCCGGGGGCCCGCGACGCCGGCGATGCGGAGGTAGGCGCCCGCCGTGGCGCCGATGCTGAACTCCGCGCGGACGCGCGCGCTCGTCGAGGCCGCCCGGTCGAGCGCGGCGGGGAGGTCCGAGAGGACGGACCGGATCGCGGCCTCCGCCGACGAGGCGTCGCCGGACGCGAAGGTCGCGGCGGGCACGTGGGAAGGGAGGGTGGCCGCGACGTCCGCGCTGCACACCACCGGCAGCCCGACGGCCGCCGCCTCGAGCACGCCGATGCTGTGCGCCTCCCGGCTCGACGGGTGGAAGCACAGGTCGGCGGAGGCGAGGTCCGCACCGACGTCGTCCGAGGGCCCGGGGAGCAGGCGCTCGAGGCCGCGCGCCCGCACGTCCTCCCAGAACCGCGCGATCCTCGGGTCGGTCCGGAGGATCGGGCCCAGCCAGGAGAACGCGACGGCGGCGTCACCCCGCGCGAACCGGTCGACCACGTCGAGCCACAGCTCGGGTTCCTTCTGGCTGGCGACGCGCGCCATGGTGATGACGCGGGCGGGCTGACCCGGGGCCCCGGACCGGCGCGGCAGCTCGCCGGACACGCCGTTCGGGACGAGGACCGGGCGGGCCCTCCGCGGGAAGTGCGCCGCGTACTCGTCCACCTGCTTCCGGCTCACCGCGATGACGGCGCGCGCGCGGCGGCGGCTGTGCGCCTCCGCCTGCCGCAGGAGGGGGGAGGCGAAGTCGTCGGTCGCGCTGTGCAGCACGGACAGCAGCGGCGTGCGGCGGGGGGTCACGATGGCCGAGTAGAGGTTCGGGAGGGCGGAGTGGCTCACCACCAGGTCGGGGTCGATGTCGCGGATGACGCGCCGCAGCCGCCGCCCGCGCGCGACCTTGCCCGTGGAGGCCCCCTCCGGATCGAGGTAGGCCAGCTCGGCGGTGTGGCCGAGCCGACTCCACTCCGCGGCGAGGCTCGCGACGAGCGTCTCGGCGCCGCCGATCTGCGGCCGGAGGAGCAGCTGCAGGATCCTCACGATGCGTCTCCCCCGCCGGCCCGCGCGCGCCCCGTGCGGGTGAGCAGCAGCAGGAGGAGGAGCATGCACGCCTGCGTGACCAGGAAGGCGAACGCGGCCCCGACCGCGCCGGAGAGCGACGCCAGGACCGCGACGAGACCGAGCTGGATGGCGACGAGGGAGAGCGTCACGAACGACACCGCCCTGTCCCGGCCGAGGCTCTGCAGGAAGACGGCGACGGGCTGGTTGACGATGGCGAACAGCGTCCCGAAGGCGAGGACGCGGAGGACGGTGGCGGACTCCGCGTAGGCGTCGCCCACCAGCACGTCCACGAACACCGGGGCGCCGATGATCACCACGAGGCACGCGGCCAGGGCGGCGCCGGGCAGCCACAGGGCCCT
The DNA here is from genome assembly GCF_027858075.1 of Clavibacter sp. CT19. Lineage (NCBI taxonomy): Bacteria > Bacillati > Actinomycetota > Actinomycetes > Micrococcales > Microbacteriaceae > Clavibacter > Clavibacter sp. CT19. Next base: position 24,519 of record NZ_JAQHYR010000010.1, read on the forward strand.
CTTGACCTGCGGCCACGCCGCGCTCCAGGACCGTGCGCGGGCGACCACGGGGACGGCCGCGGCCGCGAAGGCCGAGACGGCGAGCCCCATGGGCTGCGTCCAGCGGTTGACGGCCCCGTAGATCCCCGCGGCGGCGGGTCCCGCCACGGCTGACATGATGGCGACGTCGAGGACCTGGGACGTGGCGGCCATCGAGCTCAGCCCGTAGAACCCGGAGCCGCGCCACGGGTGGCGCCGCAGCTCGGGGGTCACCAGGAGCCGGCGGCGCCCCGGCATCTGCGACACGAGCAGCAGGGTGCCGCCGATGGAGCCGCAGACGAGGGCCAGCCACAGGGAGGCCGCGCCGTCCGCGCCGAGCAGCATCCCGCCGAAGAGGACGAGCATCCCCACCAGGCGGTCGACGACCAGGGACAGCGAGACGACGCCGATGCGCGAATGCGCGCGGAGCGGGACCTGGGCCGTCTGCGAGATCAGCAGGAACATGGCGATGGGCGCCGCGGTCCACAGCCACGGATTCGGTGAGAGGGCGTGGAGCAGGACGCCGCCGATCGTGAAGGCGACCAGCGCGATCAGCGTCTTGGCGAGCGCGCGGCGGGCGAGGTCGTGCGTGGTCAGCGCACCCTTCGCCGTCTCGCGGATCCAGAGCGAGTTGGTGCCGAAGTCGAGGACGCCGACGGCGCTCGTGGCGATCGCGATGGCCGTGACCACCTGCCCGAACGCGGTGGGGCCGCTGACCCGCGCGGCGAACAGGTAGATGAGCGCCGTGAGGATCTGCGCGAACGCGGTCGACGCGGCCAGGAAGGTGGCCTGCCGTCCGAGACCGCCGGACGGCGCGGGAGCGGGTGCCGCGTCCGTCACAGCAGCGCCGACGTGAAGCGGGAGGTGCCCATGTCGGGGACCGGGGCGGGACGGTCCGCGCGGCACGCATCGGCCATCCCCGACGCGATCGCGTCGACCGTGAGCGGGGTCCAGGTCGCGTGGGCGGGCACGGCGTCCGCATCCCTCCGGAGGCTCGCGGCCCCCGACAGCAGCAGGCGCGTGCCCGACATGACGGCCTTGCCGAGGATGCCGCTGGGGCCCTCGTTCGAGTGCGCGAGGACGACGCAGTCCACGGCGCCGATGGCGGCGTCGAGCTCGACGTCCTCGAGCATCCGGTCGACGACCACGATCCGGGCACCCCGCCGCCGGGCCTCCTCGAGATGCGGCTTGGCCGCGGCCAGCTGACCGTCGTAGACGGAGCCGCCGACGAACAGGCCGGTGCCCTCCCCGGCGATGCGGGCGAACGCCTCGGCGACCAGGGGCAGGTTCTTGCGCGCGGTGATCGCGCCGACCACGCCGAACCACCGGCGCTCCCCGTCGATGCCGAAGCGCTCGCGGAAAACCGCGACGTCCGCGGTCGCGGCGGCCAGCGTCACCGGGTCGTTCGCGACGGGGAAGCGGGACCTCCCGGCCCAGACCGAGGACTTCAGGACGGTCACGGTGGTGGATCGGCGCAGGCCGGCCAGCGCCATCGTCGCGCGCTTGGACCACTGACGGGCCAGCGGACGGAGCGCCTGGTCGCGACGCAGCACCGGTTCGCGCATCACCAGCGCCGTGACATGGGGCAGGTCCCTGCCACGGCGCGTCACCAGCGACACGAGGTGGCGGTCGCCGTCCGGGATGACGATGCGGCGGGCGCCCTCCCGGAGCGCCACCCGCGAGGCGGACGCCACGTCCGCGCGGGGGACGTCGACGACGGTGAACGCCGACGGCAACCCGCCGAGGAACTCCGCCGCATGCGGCCCGTCCATCTGCCCGGGACGGGTCACGAGCACGGGTCGCCCACCCTCGGCGAGGATCGCGTCCGCGAGGAGGCGCACGTAGTAGAAGCGGTGGCCGTCGCCGTTCCCCTCGAGGATGAGGACGGGTGCGCCGGTGGCGTCCGGCGCGGGTCGTCCGGCGCTCATGCGCGGAGCTCCTCGGCGTCCGACCGCAGCCGGGCTGCGCGGGTGGCCGGGATCAGCACGCGTGCCCGGGTCGTGTCGTGCGCGGGGAGTCCGGTGCGCACGGCACGGCCGCGCGCTCGGACTCCGACGACAGCTCCGGACATGCCCGTACCCCCATGCGACTCGTCCCCTCCCGACGTCGGCGAGAGGGACGAGCCCCCTGCCCGGACCAGTATGCCCGACCCCGTGCGGGTGTCCGCCCCGTGCTGCCGTCGGGGACCGGGACGCTCCGGCGACGCCGGGCTAGGGTCGTTGTGAGGGGTGGCGCCGTCGCGATGACGCGCACACCGGTCCGATCCACCGACGAGCTGGGGCCGTCGGGCGCATCACGGGTCGTCGGGCACCCCCGATCGTCGAAGGGGGAGACGATGGAGGACATCGTGCGCACGGGATCAGCAGACGAGGGCCGGACGTGAGCCGCCGGGTGGCGGTGACGCAGCCGTACGTGCCGGGGTACCGGGAGCGGCTGTGGTCCACCGTGATCGAGGAGCTCCGCGAGGCCGACGTGGACTGCCGGGTGTTCTACGGCGGGGACCGCGAGCAGGAGCGGGACGTCGCGGCGCGCGGCGACGGGATCGAGCCGGGCTGGGCCAGCCGCATCGGCGTCCTCACGCTGCAGCCGGTGCGCTCCGTGCCGAAGTTCGTGTTCCGGCGCCTCCCGCGCACCTGGCGGGGCCGGGACGTGCTCCTCGTGACCGAGATGCAGGGCACCAACCTGAACGCCTGGCTCCGTGCCGGGCTGCGTCAGAAGTACGTGACGCTCGGGCACGGGATCTCGGCGACGACCACCCAGTCCCCGCTCGCCGACGCCGCGGAGAACCTCCTCAACTCGCAGGCCACCCGCGCCCTGACCTACACGGAGACCGGTCGTCGCCACGTGCTCGCCTCGACACGGCTGCGCGACGACCAGGTGTCGGCGTTCCGCAACTCCACGGACACGTCGCGGCTGCAGCGGGCGATGGACGACGTCACCCCCGCGGACACGGCGGCGTTCCGCGAACGGCACGGCATGCCCGCCGACGCGCGCGTGTCCTTCTTCCTCGGCGCCCTCAACCGCTTCAAGGCCGTCGACCTGCTCGTGGAGGCCGCCCGCATCGTGTTCGCCTCGGATCCCGCGCAGTGGCTCGTGGTGGCGGGTGACGGGGAGTCCCGCGGGCTCGTGGAGCGTCTGGCGCGCGAGACGGGACGCGTCGTGCTCCTGGGGCAGGCGGGTCCCGCGGACTTCGCCCCGGCCGCCGCCATGTCGCACTCCCTGCTGAACCCCGGACGTGTCGGCCTCGTCGCGGTCGACGCGCTCGTCATGGGCCTCCGGGTGGTGACGACCTCCGGTGCCGCGCACGCTCCCGAGCACGAGTACCTGCGACCGGGGGTCGACGTCGTCGAGGTGCCGCCGACCCCGGAGGACTACGCACGTGCCTGGATGGCGGAGGAGGAGCCGGCCGACGCGCCGGCCGCCGACCACCCCACCATCGAGGCCGCCGCCCGCACCATCAGCGCGACCATCCTCGACGCGCTCGGACCGGCCTGAGGGGAACCGGGCGGGTCGGGACTCGACGCTGGCGGGACATCAGCGGCATCCCGGTGGAGAGATCGCGCGGAAGACGGGCCCTGCGCTCCTAGACTGCAGCCGCCGCGCCATTCCCACAGTGACGGACCAACCCGGGTCCGCAGTGGGTCTGCGTCGAGGGAGAGCAGTGAAGCACCACCACGCCCATGCCCGGGGGCCGTCGCACACCGTCCTGCGCGACTCCGCGCCGACACCCCGCCATGAGGACCGGCGCCTCCCCCGATGAGGATCGTGCAGTTCGTCTCCGCGGGCCCCGCGGAGCATGCCCTCGACGGTGCCCTCCCGGAGGCCGTCGCGCAGTGCCGCGAGCTGGAGCGCCGCGGCCACGACGTCATCCTGCTCGTCGCGCGCCTCGGCGACGCCGACCTCCGCGTCGCCGGCGTGCGGATGGTGCTGCAGCGCGTGGAGGCGATCCCCGGATCACCCGTGCTGCGCTCCCCCGCCGTCCGCGCCTGGCTCATCGCGCACGCGCGGGAGATCGACGTGCTCCACGTCCACGCGGGACCGGACCTGCTCCACCTCGAGGTGGCGTCCACCGCGCGGCGACTCGGCATCCGCTACGTCATGCAGGCGCACGTGACCGAGAGCCCGGGCGGCGGGACGCCATCGGCGTCCGGCCTCCGCGGCCCCGCCGCCCGGGCCATCCGGGGAGCGGCCGCCGTCCTCGCCCGGTCGGACGACGAAGCCGCGACGCTGCGGGCGCGGTTCGCCCACGTCACCGTGCTGCGGGTCGCCGACGGCCTCGTCGACGCCGGCCCCCTCGTCGAGACGCTCGAGGACGGGATCCCGGACGACCTCCGCGAGCTCGGGCCCGTCATCGTCCCCGACGCGCCGCCGGAGGTCGTCCCGCGTGCCGTCGGGGTGGTCCTCGCCGACAGCGCCCTCCGCGAGCGCGTCGCCGACGGGACGGACGCGGTCCTCCCGGAGCTCTCCTCGATCGGCGCGACGGTCGACGCGCTGCTCGCCCTCCCCGAGTCCGGCCGGAGCGCGGCGACCCGGCCGTCGGTCGTGTGGGTGACCAACCTGGCACCGCCCTACCGCGTCCCCGTCTGGGACGCGCTCGCCCGCGAGGTCGACCTGGAGGTCTGGCTGCTCGAGACGGACGAGCGCCTCCGCAGCGACGACAACAACCGGGGCGACGACTGGACCGCGGGCGACCGCGCGGCCGCGTACCGCACGCGGTTCCTGCCCAACCGCGTCGTGCGGCGCGGCGAGGCCCGGCACTACGTGACCGGGTGGCTCCCGCGTTCCTCGCTCCGCGGCAAGGACGCGATCCTCATCGGCGGGTGGGACTCCCCCGCCTACTGGGTGGCGTCGTGGTCCGCGAAGCTCGCCGGCGTGCGGCGCGTGGGGTTCTACGAATCCCACCGGTTGTCGCAGCAGCACCACGGCGGCGTCGTCGCGCGCGTGCGCCGCGCGTTCTTCCGGAGCATGGACGAGATCGTCGTGCCGGGCATCGCCGCGTGGGAGGGCCTCGTCGCCGAGGGCATCGACCCGCAGCGCATCCGGGTCGGGTTCAACGCGGTCGACGTCGAGGGCATCCACGCGCGGACCCGGGCGGCGCGACTCGCCGCCGGCCGACCCACGGGGCCGGTGGGCTCGCGACTGCTGTGCGTCGGACAGCTCATCCCCCGGAAGAACGTCCTCAGCCTCATCGAGGCGCTGGCGGCGCCCGAGCTCGCCGCGTGCACCCTCACCGTGGTCGGCGCGGGCCCGGAGCGCGAGGCGCTGGAGGGTCGTGCCGAGGAGCTCGGCCTGGGCTCGCGCATCACGTTCGCCGGCTACGTGCCCGTGGCGGATCTCCCCGAGCAGTTCGCGCGCCATGACGTGCTCGTGCACCCGGCGCTCCAGGAGGTGTGGGGCCTGACGGTGAACGAGGCCCTGGCTGCCGGGCTGACGGTGGTCGTCGGCGAGCACGCCGGTGTCACCCCGTCCGTGCGGGACATGGCCGGCGTCATCGTCAGCCCGGTGTCCGTCGAGGGGCTCCGGACCGGGATCGCCTCGGCCGTGCCGGCCGTGCTCATCGACATGCCGGAGATCCTCCTGCGGACGCCCGCGGAGTTCGCGGCCACGTTCCGCGACGCGATGCTGGTCGACCGCGTCGGGTCCCGCCGCCCCGAGCGCGCACGCGGCACGCGGGCGTGACGGGCGCCGGGTCGTCGCACCGTCCCTGACGGGGATCCGTCCACCGCGTCCGCGCACGCGCATCCGGCGAGCCCGGGCGGCGCCGCGGTCGCGGGTACAGCGGTCACCGGGCGACAGCCTCCGCGGCGGGCCTCGATCCCGGTCGCCGCCCCCGGAGGAGCCGGTCACCGGGCAGCTCCACCAGCCGGTGCAGGAGGAACGCGCCGACCAGCCCGAGGGCGAGGGCGAGCGCGAAGGCCGGCGCCCCGTCGATCCCGAGGTCGCGGAACCCGGGCTGGGCGAGGCGGATGACGAAGACGTGGTGCAGGAGGTAGAAGCAGTACGACGCCTCCCCCAGCCGCACCGGGAGCCGTGCCCGGAGCACGCCCGGCACCCCCGCGATGTCGCGCTGGGCGGCCGCGACGATGAGCAGCCCGAACGGCAGCACCACGAGCGCGGCGACGCCGTACGCCGAGGGCCAGATGCCCACGGAGAGGTACACGGCCGCCGCCAGCGCGACCGCCGCGTGCCAGTCCACCGCGGGGAGGGCGTCCCTCTTCGCCAGCACGCCGAGGATCATGCCCACCACGAACTCGGGGAGGCGCGACGGCGGGAAGTAGTACGCGAGCCAGATCGAGACGGTGTCCGCGTCGAGGCCCATCTCGCCGGCGTCCCCGGACACGAGGGCGGCGAGGGCCACGGGGACGGCGACCATCGCCAGCAGCAGGACCGCGAGCGCCCGGTTCGTGAGGCGCCGCAGCCCCCGGATGAGGAACGGGAACACCACGTAGAAGAACGCCTCGACGGAGAGCGACCAGGCCGGCACGTTGATCGCGAAGTAGGAGTCGGACGTCGGCGCCCACGCCTGCAGGAGGAACGGCGTGAGGGGTCCCCGCCCCAGCGAGCGGGGTTCGAGCACGGCCCAGAGCGCGGCCGCGAACAGCAGCGACGCGAGGTAGGCCGGGTAGATGCGCGCGAAGCGCCTCCGGTAGAACGGCACCGCGCGATCCGCGGGTCGTGACGACCAGGCGAGCAGGAAGCCGCTGAGGACGAAGAAGAAGGTCACCCCGCTCCGGCCCTGGCCGAACAGGACCTCGAGGACCCTCGCCGTGTCGCCCTCGAAGAACACCAGCCCGTGGAAGCCGAACACCACGAGCGCGGCGACGAACCGGAGGCTCGTCAGGCGGTCGAGGCGGGCCGGTGGCCCGGGCGCGACGACGGGGGGGGGGGGAGCTCATGGGCGGATGTCATCGCCGCGTCCCTCCTCGTAGACGTCGGTCAGGCCGTCGACCACGGCCTGGATCCCGAAGGACTCCGCCACGGCGACGCGCATCCCCGCGACGAGCGCGTCCCGAGCGTCCTCCCGCGTGAGGATCGCCTCCACAGCGTCCGCCAGCTCCTCGGCCGACCCGTCGGTGACCGCGGCGGCGCCGAAGGCCTCGAGCTCGTCGGCGATGCCGCAGTCCCGGGTCATGACGACGGGGGTGGCGACCGCCATCGCCTCGAGCACGGTCATCGGGAAGACCTCCCGCACGCTCGGCAGCACGTACGCGTCCGCGCCCGCCAGACGTGCGCCGGACGTGCCGGGGGCGATGCTGCCCTCGTGCGCCAGCGGCAGGCCGGTGCGCGCGGCGATGAAGGCGGTCAGCGCGGGCAGGTCGCCCTCGTCCGGGCCGACCACCGCGAACCGCGCGCGGACCCCGCGTCCGTGCAGGAGCGCGGCCATCTCGGCGAACGCCATCACGCGCTTGCGCGGGTGCAGGCGGGCGAGGAAGAGGACCTCGGGGACCCGGTCGGCATCCCGCGTGCGCGCGACCGCGGCGGGCGACACCCCGTTGCGGATCCGGACGACGCGAGCGCGCCCCCGGGACACGACGCCGAGCCCGCGCTCCTCCTCGTCGGTGAGCGCGAGCACGGCCCGCGCGCCGGACAGGGTGCGCCGGACGGCCAGGGCGTCGAGCACGCGCGACTTCGCCCGGGCGTCGTCGGCGACCATCCCGTGCGTCTGCAGCACGTAGGGCACGCCCGCGCGGCGGCAGACGTCGGCCGCGGCGAGGGCCAGGAGGTGGCGGCCGAGATGGAGGTGGACGACGTCGAAGCCCCGGACCTGACGGCGCAGCCCCCGGATCAACGCGGGCGACAGGAGTCCGCTGAAGCCGAGACCCGGCAGGGGGCGAGCCCGGAACAGGCGCACCTCCACGCCCTCGACCTCGAACGGGACCTCGCCGTCCCACCCGGCGACGAGCACGACGTGGTGGCCCTGGCGGGCGAGCTCCCGGCACTGCTCGACGGCCACGGACACCGGGCCCCCGAACGCCCCGTCCGCGGAGACGTAGGGGATGACGTGCGCGATGCGCAGCGGGCGCGTCACGAGGAGGGGAAGCGCGAGCCGACCACGGCGCCGTCGGGCCCGGAGACGATGGCGCCGTCGGGCACCTCCCCGGAGATCACGGTCATGGGGCGGGCGAGCGCGGAGCGTCCGACGTGGGCGCCGCCGAGCACCATGCACCGGGACGTGATCCACGCCCCCGGCTCGACGACGATCGGCCGCGTGAGGAGCGCCATGTCCCGCCGGTGCGCGTGGCTGCCGGTGGTGAGCATCGTCTCCTGCGAGAGGACGACGTCGTGGCCGATGGTGATCCGGTCCTGGTTGTGGAACCAGACGCCCTCGCCGATCCAGGAGCGGTCGCCGATGCGCAGCTTCCACGGGAACTTCACGCGCGTGCGGGGCCGGAACACCACGCCCTCGCCGATCTCCGCCCCGAACGCCCGGAGCGCCCGGATGCGGAGCGCGGAGCTGATCTGCCACGGGTTCGTGACGAGCAGGAGCTCGACGGCCGCCCACAGGTACACCGTCCGCTTCGGGCGGTCCCAGGCCTGCCGCTCCCCCGGCGCGCGGGAGAGGTCGATGACGGGGACGGTCGCGGCGCGCGGGGCGTCCGCGGTCACGCCGAGACCCCGGTCCGGAGCCCGGCCAGCTGCTGGGCGAAGCGCACGTAGCGCGCGTGGGCGCTCACGGGCGAGTAGCGGTTCTGGAACATGCGCTGGGCGGCGGACGTGAGGTCGGCCGCCCGGGCGGCGTCGCCGCGGAGGTCCTGCGCGGCCTGGAGCAGCCGCTCCGGGTCGCCGGGCGGGATGATCGCCGCCGCGCCGTGCTCCCGCACCACGCCCTCGGTGATGCCGCCGTCCTCGACGGCGGCGATGATCGGCCGCCGGCTGCTCGTGTAGGAGGTGAGCTTCGACGGCATGCTCATCTCGCGGACGCCGGGCTTCTCGTTGAGCAGGAGCGCGTCGGCTGCGGCCAGCGCGTAGGGGTAGTCGTCGCCGTCGAGCGGCGGCACGAAGCGGAGCGAGCGGATCCCCGCGCCCTGCTCCTCGAGCGCGGCCCGCTGGTTGCCGTCGCCCACGAGCACGAAGTCGATGCCGAGGTCGCGCGCGTCCGACAGGCGGGCCGCCTCGACGACCGAGTCCAGACCCTGCTTCATGCCCATGTTGCCGGTGTGGACCACGGTGAACGCGTCCCGGGTCCAGCCGAGGCGCGTGCGCGCGGCGGCCGTGGAGACGTCGACGGGGGTGATGTGCGTGAAGTTCGGGAGGCTGACGATGCCCTCGTCGGCGACGCCCTGCTGGATGAGGAGGTCGCCGAAGCGCGGGGTGATGACGCCGATGCGGTCGGCGCGGCGGAGCAGCGCGTACTCCCCCGACGCGATGAGGCGCGACGCCCGGCCGCCCGTGGTGCCGGACTCCCCCGCCGCGTTGCCCGTGAGGTCCTGCACGAGGACGCCCAGCGGACGCCTGCCGTGGCCGAGCGCCCCGGCGGCGAGCCCGGCGAGCGAGGGGGTCACGGCGATCACGATGTCGCTCGCGTCCCGGCGCACCTCGCGGAGCGCCCCCTGGAGGAAGGAGGCCTCGAGCTTCGCGCGCCCGACGAGGTCGGGCGTCTCGGGGATCGCGTGGCGGACGCGGGTGATGCGCACGCCGTCGCGCATCTCCTCCCACCGTCGGCCGCGCTCGTACCGCGCGTCCTGCAGCTTCCACTGCGGGTAGTGCGGGATGCCCGTGATGACGTGCACCGTCGCCCCCGCGTCGGTGAGCGCCTCGGCCATCGCGGTCGTGTACGGCGCGATGCCCGTGCTCTCCGGCCAGTAGTTGATGCCGACCAGGCAGACCGCGAGGCCCCCCAGGTCCTCCGCCGCGCGCGTGCGCGCAGCGTCGGTCGTTCGAAGATCCCCCATGAGGACATTCTGACCCCTGGAGGTTTCGAAGGCGTAAATCCTGCGCTCCGCGGCCTCGCCGATTCCCGTGCCCCGGGCGCCGACCAGTAGATTCGACGGGACGGCCGGCCGCCGCGGCGACTCCGCGGGCGCCGCCGAACGACATCTGGGGGGACCATGGCCAAGAGGGCTTTCATCACGGGGATCACGGGGCAGGACGGCTCGTACCTGGCGGAGCTGCTGCTCCGCAAGGGCTACGAGGTCCACGGCCTCATCCGCCGCTCGTCGACGTTCAACACGTCGCGCATCGACCACCTGTACCAGGACCCGCACGAGGACGGCGCGAAGCTCTTCCTGCACTACGGCGACCTGAGCGACGGCTCGCGCCTCACGACGCTGATGATGCAGATCCAGCCGGACGAGGTCTACAACCTCGCGGCGCAGTCGCACGTGCGCGTCTCCTTCGACGAGCCCGAGCACACGGCCGACACGACGGGCACCGGCACCATCCGCCTGCTCGAGGCCGTGCGCCTCTCGGGCATCGAGACGCGCTTCTACCAGGCCTCCTCGAGCGAGCTGTACGGGGCCACTCCCCCGCCGCAGAGCGAGACCACGCCGTTCTACCCGCGCTCGCCCTACGGCGCCGCGAAGCTCTACGCCTTCTGGATCACCAAGAACTACCGCGAGGCGTACGACATGTTCGCGGTCAACGGCATCCTGTTCAACCACGAGTCCCCGCGTCGCGGCGAGACGTTCGTGACGCGCAAGATCACGCGCGCGGTCGCGGCCATCAAGGCCGGGAAGCAGGACCACGTCTACCTCGGCAACCTCGACAGCATCCGCGACTGGGGCTACGCCGCGGAGTACGTCGAGGGCATGTGGCGGATGCTGCAGGCCGACGAGCCCGACGACTTCGTGCTCGCCACCGGCGGGAACTTCACCGTGCGCGACTTCCTCGAGACCGCGTTCTCGCACGCGGGCCTCGACTGGTCCGACCACGTGCGGTTCGACCCGCGCTACCTGCGCCCCACCGAGGTCGACGCGCTCGTCGGCGACGCCTCGAAGGCCCGGGAGAAGCTCGGCTGGGAGGCGACCGTCGACACGACGATGCTCGCGCGCATCATGGTCGACGCCGACATCCAGGCGCTCGAGGCGGAGGGCAGCCCGTGGATCGACACCGTCCGCCTCGCCAGCTGGGGCACGGCCGAGCCCACGGCGGACCGGGCGTGACCGGCGCCGCGCGCGTGGCCGACGAGCGCGACGCCGTCGCCTTCGCGCCCGCTCCGCTGGACCGGTCCGCGAGGATATACGTGGCCGGCCACCGCGGCCTCGTCGGCTCCGCCATCGTCCGCCGCCTCGAGGCCGAGGGCTTCACCGACATCGTGGGCCGCACGTCCGCCGAGCTCGACCTGAAGGACCGCGACGCGGTCTTCGCCTTCTTCGCCGCCCAGCAGCCCGTGCACGTGGTGCTGGCGGCGGCCAAGGTCGGCGGCATCCTCGCGAACAGCACCTACCCCGTCGACTTCCTGAGCGACAACCTGCGGATCCAGGTCAACGTGCTCGACGCGGCGCTCGCCCACGGCGTGCAGCGGCTGCTGTTCCTCGGATCCTCGTGCATCTACCCGAAGCTCGCGCCGCAGCCGATCACGGAGGACAGCCTCCTCACCGGCCACCTCGAGCCGACCAACGACGCGTACGCGATCGCCAAGATCGCGGGCATCATGCAGATCCAGGCCGTGCGCCGCCAGTACGGCCTGCCTTGGATCTCCGCGATGCCGACGAACCTCTACGGCCCCGGCGACAACTTCTCGCCGCAGGGCTCGCACGTGCTGCCGGCGCTCATCCGACGCTACGACGAGGCGCGCGCGTCCGGCGCGGAGTCGGTGACGAACTGGGGCACGGGCACGCCGCGCCGCGAGTTCCTCCACGTCGACGACATGGCCGCCGCGTGCCTCCACCTGATGGAGCACTACGACGGGCCCGAGCAGGTCAACGTCGGCACGGGCAGCGACGTGACGATCCGCGAGATCGCGGAGACCATCGCGCGCGTCGTCGGGTTCGAGGGGCGCACCGAGTGGGACACCGCGAAGCCCGACGGCACGCCGCAGAAGCTGCTCGACGTGTCCAAGCTCGCCGAGGCCGGGTGGACCGCGTCGATCGGGCTCGACGAGGGGCTCCGCTCCACCGTCGAGTGGTACCGCGAGCACATCACGACGCTGCGCGAGTAGCGCCGCGGCGGCCGCGGGCCGCACCCGCCGACCCAGGGAACCACCCACAGACAGGTGCTCGATGTCCGTCTTCCTGATCTACACGTTCCGCGAGCCCGAGCTGCTGGCGCGCACGATCCGGCGTCTGGCGCCGCATCCGGTCGTCGTGCACGTCGACCAGAAGGTGGACCAGGCGCCGTTCGTCGCCGCCCTCGCCGCGGAGGATGCGGGACGGGTCGAGTTCCTGTCCGACCGCGTGCGGGTGAACTGGGGCGGCTACTCGCAGGTCGTGGCGATCCGTCGCCTCGTCCAGGCCGGCATCGCCCGGGCCCGGCCCGACGAGCACCTCGTCCTCCTCTCCGGGCAGGACTACCCGATCCGGCCCGTCGCGGAGCTCGACGGGATGCTGCGTGCCTCGGGCGGCAGGCAGTTCCTGCGGTACTTCGAGATCGCGGGGTCCGAGGAGAAGTACACCGCGCAGGTCGACCGGCGCTACCACCGCGACCTCGCGTTCCTCAGCACGCGGACCACGGATCCGCGGCTGCGGCGGGTCCGCAACCTCGCCGTCCGCGCCCTCGAGGCGGCGTCGCGCGCGGCGGGTCCGCTGCGGCCGCCCGCGGGCTTCCGCGTGGCGCACGGGGTCACCCACTTCGCCATGACCGCCGACTTCGCGGCCGAGCTGGAGGCGTCCGTCACCCCGGAGGTCGAGCGGTACTCCCGCCGGATCTTCGTGGCGGAGGAGAAGTTCTACCAGTCGCTCGCGCTGAACTCCGCCCGCGGCGGTGAGACGGGCGGACCGCTCCCCGGCGGCGCCGAGCCCTACGCGGGCGCCGGCAACTGGCGCTACGCGAACCTGCACCACATCGACCCGTCGCTCACCAAGGTCTACACCGAGGCGGACTGGCCCGAGGTGGCGGCGTCGTCCGCGTGGTTCCTGCGCAAGCTCGAGTCGGGGCGGAGCGCCGCGCTCCTCGACCGCATCGACCGCGAGCTCCTGCACGCGGAGCCGTAGCGGGCGGCGAGGGCTGCCCGCCGTCGCCGCGCACGCGGAGGACACCGACTCAGGGAGCGGGCGTCGCGCCGTCCGCCGCGCGTCGGAGCGCGTCGACGTCGAGACGGCCCATGTCGAGCATCGCCCGGACGGCCCGGTCCCGGCGTCCCGCGTCGGGGTCGCCGAGGAGCGCGGGCAGGATCGTCGGCACGATCTGCCAGGACACGCCGAACGGGTCCGTGAGCCAGCCGCATCGTCCGGGGGCGCCGCCGTCGGCGACGAGCGCGTCCCAGATGCGGTCGAGCTCCTCCTGCGTCTCGACGGGCACGGACAGCGAGAAGGCGGGCGTCTGCGGGTGGGCGGGGCCGCCGTCGAAGAGGATGAGGCGGAGGCCGTCGACCTCCACGGTGGCCGACGGCGCGGGACCGTCTCCGTGCGGGATCTCCACGATCCGCGACCTCGGCACGACCCGCGCGTAGAGCTCAGCCGCCTCCCGCACGCGCCCGTCGAGCCAGAGGAAGGGGGTGATGGCCTGCATGACGATCTCGTCTCGGTCGGGGCGCCAGCGTACCGCCGCCCGGCGACGTACGGACCGGCGACGTACGGACCGGCGACGGGCGGACCGGCCGCGGACCCGGCCCCCGCGAGGTGGCCGGAGCTCCCATCCGGCAGTGCGGGAGTAGGGCGGATGGGACTTGAACCCATGACCGACGGATTATGAGTCCGCTGCTCTGACCAGCTGAGCTACCGCCCCGAGGCGGGAGGCCTAGGCGGCGCCTGAGCCGTCCGTGCGTCCGCGTGCCTCGTCCGTGACCGGTGCGGCCACGGGCTCCCCACGATACAGGCTCTCGAACGTCGAGATCGTGCGGTCGATGTCGTGGCTCGCGACCACCGCGAGGCTCTCGTGCTTCATCCGCTGGAACTCCTCCTCGGGCAGCTCGAGCACCTTCCGCAGCTTGGCGGCGAGGTCCCCCACGTCGCTCGGGCGGAACAGGTAGCCGTTCTCCCCGTCGTGCACGAGGTGCGGCAGCGCCATGGCGTCGGCCGCGACCACGGGCAGCGCCGATGCCATCGCCTCCATGGTGACGATGGACTGCAGCTCGGCGATGCTCGGCATCGCGAGCACGGTGGCGCGGGTGTACGCGCGGCGCAGCTCCTCGTCGGAGACGTAGCCGGTGAAGGTGGTGCGGTCGGCGATGCCCAGCTCCGCGGCGAGCCGCTCCAGCGCGTTCTTCTGGTCGCCGCCGCCGACGATCTCGAGCTCGGCGTCGAGCGAGTCCGGCAGGAGCGCGAACGCGCGGAGCAGCACGTCGATCTGCTTCTCCCCCGTCACGCGGCCGACGAAGACGACGCGGTTGCGCGTGCGCGGCGTGAAGTCGGGCGTGTAGTTGGCGGCGTCGATGCCGCAGGAGATCGCGATGACCCCGGTGAGCCCCGTGTACCGCTCCAGGAACTGCGCGGCGCGGCGCGTGGGCGTCGTGACGGCCTCGGCGCGGCCGAAGGTGCGGCGTGCGGCGCGCCACGCGGCCTTGATGGCCTTGTCCTGCCACGCCACGGGCAGCAGCGTGTGCTGCAGCATGTTCTCGGGCATGAAGTGGTTGGTGCCGATGATGCGGATGCCGCGCTTCTCCGCCTCGATGCTGAGGCCGCGCCCCGTCACGATGTGGGACTGGAAGTGGACGACGTCGGGCTGGACGGCGTCGAGGATCCGCGCGCTGTTCTGGTTGATGTTCCACGGCAGGGCGAACCGGAGCCAGTCGTGCGGGTACCAGCGCCAGCTCCGCAGCCGGTGCGCGGTGACCTCCTCGCCGTCGTGGACCTCGGTCCACGTGCCGTGCTTGCGCGTCGGTGCCGGGGCGACGATGTGCACCTCGTGGCCGCGACGCACGAGCCCGCCCGCGAGCCGCTCGGCGAACCGGGCGGCGCCGTTCACGTCCGGCGGGAACGTGTCCGCGCCGATCAGGATCCGCATCGGGCGGTCGGAGTTCGCGGGATGGTGCGGTGTCGCGTCCGAGGTGTTCGGCAAGAGGTGTCTCTCCAGGGGTGTCGGCGTCCGGGTCCGTCGCCCTCGTGGGGCGGGGGCCGGGTGTCGCGTAGCAACGTATCGCACGTGCTCCGTGGCGGACGGGCGGCGCACCGCGCACCCGGAGGTCGGGTCGCACGCTCCCCCGGGCCGTCAGGACGCGTGCGGGTGGTGCTTCGCCAGCTGGAAGACGCCCGCGACGGCGACCGCTCCCGCGACGAGGAACATCACGCTCGCGTAGACGGGAGCGTCGGCCGCCTCGCCGAGGACGGTCACGCCGATGCAGACCGCGACGAGCGGATCCACGACGGTGAGGCCGGCGATGACGAGGTCCGGCGGACCGGACGAGTACGCGGTCTGCACGAAGTAGGCGCCGAGCAGCGTGGCCGCGACGAGCGCGACGACGCACACCACCGTGAGGGCGTCGAAGGCGCCGATCGTGATGCGGTTGATGACCACCTTCGCGAGCGTCGCCACGAACCCGTAGAGGACGCCCGCGCTGATGATGTAGAAGATGGCCTGCACGCGGCGCCGGAAGTAGAGGAAGAGGCCGCCGAGCACGACCAGCACCAGCGCGAGGATCACCAGGACCGTGATGAGCTCGGGCGTCCGGATGGGCGTCTCCTTCGCGAACACCGCCGCGAAGACCACGAAGAGCCCGACGCCGCCGATGCAGAGCGCCACCGCGCGCTTCGCCTTGAGGTCGAGGCGCTTGCCCGTGGCCCGCGAGTTGAGGATCGCGGTGACCACGAGGGCGACGGCGCCGAGCGGTTGCACGACGATGAGCGGGGCGAGCCGGAGGCTGACGAGCTGCAGGACGATCGCGAGGCCGAGCATCACGGTGCCCGCCACCCAGGACGGACGGCCGAGGAGCGCGCCGAGCTGGCGGAGGCTGAGGCCGGCGGTGCTCTTCTTCCCGCGGGCCTCCATCTTGGTGACGCCCTGCGACTGCAGCTGCGCGCCGAGGGACAGGAAGACCGCGCCGACGAGGGCGATCGGGATGCCGAGCGCCTGGTACGGGGTCAGCGATGCTGCCTGGAGCACGGGGTCGGCGTCGAAGGGCACTCCCCGACACTACCGGCCGCCTCGGCCGCGGACGGCCCGCGTCGCCGCCGCGCCTATCATCGGCAGCATGCCCGTCCTCCCCATCCGGATCACCGGAGACCCCGTCCTGCACGCCCGCGCACGGGAGGTGGAGGCGTTCGACGACGACCTGCGCGCCCTCGTCGCCGACATGTTCGTGACGATGGACGAGGCGCCGGGCGTGGGCCTCGCGGCGCCGCAGGTGGGCGTGCCGCTGCGCGTGTTCGTCTACTCCTACTCGACGGATGAGGGCGAGCCGCTCCGCGGGGTGGCCGTGAACCCCGACCTCTTCATCACGCCCGTCCCGGTGCGCGACGCCGACGAGGACCTCGAGGAGGAGGGCTGCCTGTCGTTCCCGGGCGAGCGCTTCCCGCTGGTGCGCGCGGAGCGGGCGATCCTCCGCGCCGTCGACCTCGACGGGCAGCCGTTCGAGATCGAGGCGGAGGGCTGGTTCGCGCGGATCCTGCAGCACGAGTTCGACCACCTCGACGGCTACCTGTACACGGACCGGCTCGCGCACGAGCACCGGAAGCCCGTGGCGAAGGCGATGCGGAGGAGCGGCTGGGGCGTGCCCGGCAACTCGTGGCTGCCGGGACGCGACCACCTGGAGGACTGAGGGCGGGGGCGGGACGCGGGACGGATCGCGCATCGCCGCTCGGCCACGCGCCGGGAAAAGTAAAAGGCCCCGCGGGTGGAGCCGCGAGGCCTTCGCTCCCCGAGTTGGACTCGAACCAACAACCTGCCGGTTAACAGCCGGCTGCTCTGCCAATTGAGCTATCGAGGATCACGTGGAGCAACCTGGAAAGCGTAGCAAAGAATCCGGGCGCCTCTGATCACCTCGCGCGGTCCGGGCGCGTCCGCGGGGTCCGGCACGCGGGATCCGCGCGCGGTCGGCCGTCGGGATCGCGGTGTCGGGCCGCCCGACGGGCGACCCGGATGGCCCGTCCGCGGGTACGGTCGCCGCATGGGGATGTTCGAGGTGGTGCTGGCGCGGCCGAACGACGTGGACCGGCTGTGGTCGCTGCTCGACGAGGACCACCGGGAGCGCGCGGCGACGACCCGCCCGACGTCCTCCCCCGCTCCCGGGGCCGCCGACGGCGATGCGGGCGGCGCCGCGGACCCGGATCCCGTGGACGTCGTCGTCACCGGCCTCCCCGCGGCCGAGCACGCTCCCGCCGACGCCCTGCCCCTGCTCGAGGCCCGTCGCGACCGCATCGTGGCGCTGGTGTCGGACCCGGGGCACCCGGTCCTCCTCGCCTACTCGGGGATCCGCGCGGTCGGCTTCGCGCTCCTGGACCGCAACGGCGTCGACGGCCGGGCGTTCACCTCGGCGGGGTGGCGCGGGCTGGGCGTGGAGGAGGAGATCCGGGCGGCCGCGCCCATGCTGCTGCGCTGACGGTCACGGCGCGTCCCCCGCGGGCGGCGCCCCTAGCCGACGGGCAGCAGGTACGTGGGGCTCGGCACCGGGAGGACCGCCGGCGCGCCCGTCGGCAGCCCCGTCGCCGGATCGAGCCGGAACGTCGTGACGGTGCCGGATCCCTGGTTGGCGACGTGCAGTCGCTCGCCCACGAGCACGTGGTGCCGGGGCGTCGTGCCGCCGCAGTCGAAGGCGGACACCGGCGCGAGCCGACCGTCGGCGTCGATCCCGACCACGGCGATGCGGTCGGACCCGCGGAGGCCGACGTACGCGAGGCGCCGGTCGGCGGACACCTGCACCTCGGCCGCGGAATCGCGGGGGTCGGGCTCGGCCGCGCACGGCGTGGACGCGGCGATCCGCCACATCGTGCCCGCTCCCTCGAGCGCGTGGAGGGTCCCGTCGAGCTCCCCCACGAGGAGCACGCGGCCGGAGTCGAGGAGCGCCAGGTGGCGCGGGCCGGTGCCGGCGGGGAGGTCGACGCCGCCGACGCGCTCGAGGCGTCCGTCGCGGAGGACGTGGACGTGCACGGTGTCGGTGCCGAGGTCGGCCGTGAGCACGACGCCGTCGCCGACGTGGAGCGCGCTGTGCGCGTGCGGGCCGTCCTGCTGCGGGCGCGGGCCGGACCCCTCCGCGCCGAGGAGCTGGACGGCCTCGCCGATGGCGCCGTCCTCCGCGAGCGGGTGGACGGCCACCGTGCCGTCGCCGTAGTGGGAGGTGAGGAGCAGGTCGTCGACGACGTGCAGGTGGCAGGGCCCGGAGCCGCCGCTCGGCTGACCGCCGGCCCACCGGAGAGAGCCCCCGGGTCCGCGGCGGAAGGCCTCGACACGGTCGGCCGCCTCCCCCACGGCGTAGACGACGTCGCCGCGCGCGAGGAGGAACGACGGCGAGGGCGTCTCGACCGCGGTGCCCACGACCGCGGGCTCGCCGGTGACCGCGTCGACCGCCAGGCCAGTGATGCCGATGCCGGATCCGCCCGAGTCGGACGTGTACCCGCCCGCCCACATGGACACCTCGGGCACGGCGGCTTCCTCGGGCGTCATCACGTGAACCACCCTACGGGGAGCCGCCGACACGCCCCCGCGCCCCCGCGCCGGCGCCCGGCAGTCGGACGATCGGCGGGAGGCGCCCCGTCTCAGTACCCGGAGGACGGCGCGACGATGCCCACGAAGTCGCCCGTGCGTAGGAACGCCTCCGTGTTCAGCCGGATCCGCTCGGCGAGCAGCGGCCGCACCATGTCCGGGGTGTCGGCCGTGTGCGGCGTGATGACGCAGCGCTCCTCGGAGTACAGCGGGTGGCCGTCCGGCAGGGGCTCGGGGGAGGTGACGTCGAGGCCCGCGCCGTGGATCGAACCCGAGCGCAGCGCCTCGAGCAGCGCGTCGGAGTCCACGAGCGCGCCACGGGCGATGTTCACGAGGACCGCGGTGTCCTTCATCCGCGCGAGCTGCGGTGCGCCGATCAGGCGGGCGGTGTCGTCGGTGCTGGCGGCGGCGAGCATCACGACGTCGGCGTCGGCGATGACCTCGTCGAGGCGGTCGGACGTGACGGTGCGGGCGGCGCCCGCGACGGGCTCGGCGCTCCGGCGGACGACCGTGACCCGGACGTCGAACGGCTGCAGGAGCCGGATGTACTCCAGCGCGATGCCGCCCGCGCCGACCACGACGACCTCCGCGCCGTACAGGGAGAGGCCGCTCGCGGAGGCCCACGACGTGGCCCGGGCGCGCTTGGGCAGCTCGCGGAGCGCGGCGAGGGTGAGCGCGAGCGCGTGCTCGGCCACGGGCTGCGAGTACGCGCCCTTGGCGCTCGTCCAGACGAGGCCGGGCCGGTCGCACGCGCGCAGCGTGTCCGCGAAGGCGTCGACGCCCGCGAACGGGAGCTGGACCCACTGCACCTGCGGGTTCGCGGAGAGGGTGTCCGTGAGCTCGGCGGCCCGCGTGATCGAGAGCCAGACGATGCCGCGCGTCTCGGGTGAGAGGTCGGCCACCTCCCCGCCGCCGTCGCGGACGGCCTCGAGGTAGGCGTCCTCGGTGCGTGGCAGCATCGCGATGGGGCCGGGCTCGGGGCGCGCGTCGCCCTCGAGGCGGTGGGGCGTGGCGCCGTCGACCGCGCGGTGGACGCGGGCGGCGGGGGTGGGTGCGGCGGTGTCGGTCATGAGAGGGGCCTCCGGGGGTGCGGGACGCGGGCGGGGGGTGCGATCTGCGGGATCACGACGGGCGGGTCGGTCGGCTCGGGCTCCGGTGCGGCGGCGGGCGCGCCCCGGTCGGCGGCGGCGCGCGACTCGGCGAGCCCCTGCACGTACGGGTGCGTCGGATCCGCGAGTACGTCGTCGATGTCGCCGTACCCGACGAGCGTGCCCCGGTGCATCACGGCGAGCCGGTCGGTGAGGCGCTCGACGACCGCGAGGTCGTGGCTGACCACCAGCGCGGAGAACCCGCCCCGGGCCTGCAGGTCGCGCAGGAGGTCGAGGACGGCGACGCGGCTCATCACGTCGACGCCGGACGTCGGCTCGTCGGCGATGAGGAGGCGCGGACCGAGCACGAGCGCCCGGGCGAGGGCCACCCGCTGCCGCTGGCCGCTCGAGAGCTCGTGCGGATAGCGGTCCTGCGTGCCGGGCGGGAGGTCGAGGGCGGTGAGCAGCGTGACCACCCGGCGCGCGGCGACCTCCCTGTCGAAGCGGCGGTCCCGGGAGAAGATCGGCTCGGCGATCGCCTCGCTCGCCGTGAGCTGCGGGTGCAGCGTCGTGCCGGCGTCCTGGGGCACGTAGCCGATGGCGTAGGTCGTGCGCGTGCGGGCGCGGCGGCCCATGCGGCGGAGGCCCTGGCCGAGGACGGAGGCGTCGCCGCCCGTGATCCGCGGGACGGCGGCGCCCTCCTCGCCGGGCGGCACGAGACCCGCGAGCACGCGCGCGAGCGACGACTTGCCGGATCCGCTCGCGCCGACGACGCCGAGCACCTCGCCCGGCCGGATGCGGAGCGTCACACCGTCGACCGCGGGCGGCGCGTCGGCACCGCGACGCGGGGCGTAGGCGAGACGGAGGTCGCGCGCGTCGAGCACGGGCTCGACGGAGCCGGATCCGGACCGGGCGGCGTCGGGCCCGTCCGGGTCGGCGGCTCGGGGGATGTGCGTCATGCGGCTGCTCCGTCCTCGGCGAGGCCGTCCGGCCGGGCGCGCTGCCCGGCCGGACGCCTGTGCGGGTCGCGACCCATCATGCCCGGCCTCGGCGGCGTTCCGCTCGGAAGCCGCCTAGCCGTCGGCCCGCTCGGCGGCGCGGAGGGCGTGCAGCCGGGCGCGGCGCTCCGCCTGCTCGGCGGGGTCCGGCACGGGCAGCGACGCCAGGAGGCGCTGCGTGTACGGGTGCTGCGGGTTCCCGAGCACCTGGGCGCCGGTCCCCTCCTCCACGAGCTCGCCGCGGTAGAGCACGGCGATCCGGTCGGCGAGCAGGTCGACGACGGCCAGGTCGTGGCTGATGAACAGCGCCGCGAACCCGAGCTCGCGCTGCAGCTCCGCGAAGAGCTCCAGCACGCGCGCCTGCACGGACACGTCGAGCGCGCTCGTCGGCTCGTCCGCGACGAGCAGCGACGGCTCGAGCGCGAGCCCGCGGGCGAGGCTCGCGCGCTGGCGCTGGCCGCCCGAGAGCTCGTGCGGGTAGCGGTCGCCGAACGCCTTGGGCAGCTGGACGGCCTCGAGCAGCTCGTCCACCCGGCCGCGCGCGGCCTGCGGGCTCTTCGCCCGGCCGTGCACGATGAGCGGCTCGGCCACGCACTCGGCGATGGTGAGGCGCGGGTTGAAGCTCGTGGCCGGATCCTGGAACACGAACCCGATGTCGGCGCGCCGCTTCCGGAAGTCGCGCTCGCGCACGCCGAGCATCTCGGTGCCGAGCACCTGCAGGGATCCGCCCGTGACGCTCGTGAGGCCCGCGATGGCGCGCCCGATGGTCGTCTTGCCGGAGCCGGACTCCCCCACGAGCCCCAGGACCTCGCCCGCCTCGATGTGCAGGTCCACGCCCTTCACGGCGCGGAATGCGGGTGAGCCGAGGCGGCCCGGGTACTCGATCTCGAGCCCCTTCGCCACGACGACGGGCGCCGTCTCCGTGGTCGACGCCTGCCGGGCCCGGGTGCGCACCGCGGCGCGCTCCTCGGTCGCGGCGACGCCCTCGCCGAGCTTCGGCACGGACGCCAGCAGGTTCCGCGTGTACTCCTCCTTCGGCGACGCGAAGAGCGTGGCCACGGCGGCCTGCTCCACGAGACGCGAGCGGTACATGACGGCCACGCGGTCGGCCAGGTCGGCGACCACGCCCATGTTGTGGGTGATGAGGATCACGGCGGCGCCGAACTCGTCGCGGCAGCGGCGCAGCAGGTCGAGGATCTCGGCTTGCACGGTCACGTCGAGCGCGGTGGTCGGCTCGTCCGCGACGATGAGGCCGGGGTCGAGCACGAGCGCCATCGCGATGACGACGCGCTGCTTCTGGCCGCCCGAGAACTGGTGCGGGTAGTGGTCGACGCGGGTCTCGGGGTCCGGGATGCCGACCCGGCGGAGGATGTCGACCGCCTTCGCGCGGCCCTCCTTCCGGGAGACCCGGCCGTGGGCGCGGAGGCCCTCGATGATCTGCCACCCCACGGTGTGCACGGGGTTCAGGGCCGTGGACGGCTCCTGGAACACCATCGCGACGTCACGTCCGCGCACCTGGCGCAGCTTGTCGGCGGACAGGGAGAGCACGTCGACCGCGCCCTGGCCGGTGCGGTCGCTGAGGAGCACGGCGCCGTCGGTGACGGCCGTGTCGGGCAGGAGGCCGAGCACCGTGCGGGCGGTGACGGACTTGCCCGACCCCGACTCCCCCACGATGGCGAGGATCTCGCCGGGCGACACCGTGAGGGACACCCCGTCGACCGCGCGGACGTCGCCGCCGTCGGTCGCGAAGGTCACCCCGAGGTCGCGGATGGAGACGACGTCGCTCATGCGGACACCTTCTTGGTCGAGGCGCGCTTGCGGGCGCGCAGCTTGGGGTCGGAGATGTCGTTCACGCTCTCGCCGACGAGCGTGAGCCCGAGGACGAGCAGCACGATGGCGACGCCCGGGAAGACGCCGGTCCACCAGACGCCGCTCGCGGTGTCCGCGAGCGCGCGGTTGAGGTCGTAGCCCCACTCGGCGGCCGACGTCGGCGCGATGCCGAAGCCGAGGAAGCCGAGGCCCGCGAGCGTGAGGATGGCCTCCGACGCGTTGAGGGTGAGGATCAACGGCAGCGTGCGGGTGGAGTTCCGCAGCACGTGCACGAACATGATCCGCGGCGCCGAGGTGCCGATGACCTTGGCGCTCTCGACGAACGCCTCCGCCTTCAGCCGCACGACCTCCGCGCGGATCACCCGGAAGTACTGCGGGATGTAGACCACGGTGATGCTGACGGCGGCCGAGAGGATGCCGCCCCAGAGGCTCGACTGCCCGCCGTTCAGCACGATGCTCACCACGATGGCGAGCAGCAGCGTCGGGAACGGGTAGATGGCGTCGGCGATGACCACGAGGATCCTGTCGAGCCAGCCGCCGAGGTAGCCGGAGACCACGCCGAGCAGCACGCCGGCGAACAGCGAGAGCACGACGGCGATCACGACGACGGACAGCGCGGTCTGCGTGCCCCAGACGACGCGCGAGAACACGTCGTAGCCGCCGACCGTGGTGCCCCAGACGTGCGTGCCGTCGGGCGCGGACTGGCGTGGGAAGGACTCGCCGTCGGCCTGGCCCTGGGCGAAGCCGAAGGGCGCGATGACGGGCGCGAGCGCCGCGAGGACGATGAAGATCCCGGTGATGACCATGCCCGCGACGAGCATGCCGCGCTGGAGTCCCACGCTCTGCCGCACGTGCGAGAGGAGCGGGAGGCGGGAGAGGAGCGAGCGGCGCGCCGGGGTGGTCGCGGGGGCGGTGGTGGTGTCGGTCATGTCAGTACCTCACTCGCGGGTCGATGAGCGCCGCGACGACGTCGACGATGAAGTTGGTCACGGCCACGATCACGGCGAGCAGCGCCACGATGCCCTGCACGGCCACGAAGTCGCGCGCGGCCAGGTACTGCGCCAGCTGGAAGCCGAGACCGCGCCACTCGAACGTGGTCTCCGTGAGCACCGCGCCGCCGAGCATGACGGCGATCTGCAGGCCCACGACCGTGATGATCGGGATGAGCGCGGGCTTCAGCGCGTGCCGTGTCGTGAGGCGGAACTCGCCCACGCCGCGCGAGCGGGCCGCGTCCACGTACTCGGTGCCGAGCGTCGAGATGACGTTCGTGCGCACGAGCCGCAGGAAGATGCCGGCCGTGAGCAGGCCGAGCGCGAGCGCCGGGAGCACCGCGTGCTCGAGCACGTCGCTCACGGCGGTGGGGCTGCCGAGGCGGAGCGCGTCGATGAGGTAGATGCCGGTCGGGTCCTCCAGCCGGCCGAGGGCGACCTCGACGCGCGTGTCCGCGCGGCCCGACAGCGGGAGGATCCCGAGCCAGACCGAGAACACGAGCTTGAGGAGCAGGCCCGCGAAGAACACGGGCGTGGCGTAGGCGAGGATCGCGAGGATCCGCAGCACGGCGTCGGGAGTGCGGTCCTTGAAGTAGGCGGCCACGAGCCCGAGCGGGATGCCGATGAGGAACGCGACGATGAGCGAGTAGACGACCAGCTCGAGCGTGGCGGAGCCGTACTGGAGCAGCACCTCGCTGATCAGCCGGTTGTCGGTGAGCGAGCGGCCGAAGTTCCCCGTCGCGATCTGGCCGAGGTACTCGAGGTACTGCACGACGATCGGCCGGTCGAACCCGGCGGTCGCGAGGCGCTCCTGGAGCTGCTCGGGCGTGAGGCGGTCGCCGACGGCGGCGGAGATCGGGTCGCCCACGATGCGCATGAGGAAGAAGACCAGCGTCACGAGGATGAAGACGGTGGGGATGATGAGCACGGCGCGGATGAGGATGTACTGGCCGAGCCCGATCCCCTGCTTCCGGGCCTTGGGCGGCTTCGCCCCGGGGGGTGCGGACGCGGGGACGGCGTCCGGGATGACGGTCACGGCGGATGTGCCTTTCAGGTCAGCGGAGGATCGGTGCGGAGCGGGCGGGTGCTGCCGCCCAGGGCGACACAGGAGAGGGGCGTCCCGCCGCAGCGGGACGCCCCATCCGGGAGGGCGTCAGCCTATCGACCGCCCTCCCGCCGGTCGGCTCAGCCCTTGGTGATCGGGGCGTAGCGGAACTTGAAGGACGCGTCGAGCGTCACGCCCTTCACGTCCTTGCCGGCCACCGCGACCTGCGAGCCCTGGAGCAGGGGCAGGGTCGGCAGGTCGGCGGCGACCTCGTCCTGGATCTGGCCGATGAGCTCGGCGCGCTTCGAGGTGTCGGCCTCCGACAGCTGCTGCGTGATGAGGTCCGTCACGGCGGGGTTGTCGTAGTGGTTCTTCACGAACGACTGCGGGGAGAAGAACGGCGTGAGGTAGTTGTCCGCGTCCGAGTAGTCGGGGAACCAGCCGAGCTGGTACGCCGGGTACTCGTCGTTGACGCGGGCCTTGCTGTACTGGTCCCAGATGGTGGACTGCAGGTTCACCTGGAACAGGCCGGTCGCCTCGAGCTGCTGCTTGACGAGCGCGTACTCGTCGTCCGAGCCGGCGCCGTAGTGGTCCGGGTTGAACTGGAGCTGCAGCGCGACGGGCGTGGCCACGCCGGCGTCGGAGAGGGCCTTCGCCGCCTTGTCCGCGTCCGGCCCGCCGTTCCCGTCGCCGTACATGCCCTTCAGCGCCTGGTTCGCGCCGGAGAGGCCGTCGGCCACGTAGGAGTAGAGCGGCGTGTAGGTGCCGTTGTAGACCTCGGTCGACAGCTCGTCGCGGTCGATGAGGTCGGCGGCCGCCGTGCGGACGGCGAGGGCCTTGGCCGGGTCGGCCTCGCCCGTCGTCGTGCCGAAGGGCTGCGTGTTCAGGTTGAACGTGATGTAGCGGATCTCGCCGCCGGGGCCGTCGATGACCTGGACGGAGTCGTCCTTCTTGAGGTCGGCGATGTCGGTGGCGCCGAGCGAGCGGCCCGCCACGTCGATCTCGCCGTTCTGCACGGCGAGCTTCATGGTGGTCTCGTCCGCGTAGTAGCGCGCGGTGACGCCGCCGTTGGCGGCCTTCGGCAGGACGCCCTGGTAGTCGGCGTTCGGCGCGTAGGCGACGAGCTGGTTGAGCTGGAAGTCGGTGATCACGTACTGGCCGGCGAACGCGTTGGCGGCCACGATGTCGGCGGGGTCCGCCAGCTTGTCGGCCGGGAACACCTCCTCGTCGACGATGGGGCCGGCGGGGCTCGAGAGCACCTGCTCGAAGGTCTGGTCGTTCGCGGTCTTCAGCGTGAAGACGACCGTGGTGTCGTCGGGCGCCGCGACGGACTCGATGTTGGCGAGCAGCGACGACGGGCCGTTGCCGTTGTCGGCGCCGTTCGCCGCGATGGCGGCGGTGCGGTCGAAGCTGTACTTGACGTCGCTCGAGGTGAGCGCGTGGCCGTTCGCGAACTTCAGGTCGGGCTTGAGCTTCACGGTGAACTCGTTCGCCGAGGTGTACTCGCCGGAGACGGCGAGGTCGGGCTCGACGTCCGGGCTGCCGTAGGGGCTGTTGAACAGGAAGGGGAAGACCTGGTTCTGCACCGCGAAGGAGCCGTTGTCGTACGAGCCCGCGGGGTCGAGCGACAGGACCTTGTCGGTCGTGCCGACGACGATGGAGCCGCCGCCAGACGCGCCGTCCTCGGCGAGCGGGTCGCCGGATCCGCCGGAGCAGCCGGCGAGGACGAGGGCCGCGGCGGAGAACCCGGCCGTGGCGAGCAGGACGCGTGAGCGCCGGGAGAATGCGGACGTCATGTTCCGAGTGCCTCTTTCATGAAGGGGTTCGCGCCCGCGCATCGGGAGACACGGACGCTGTGCTGTGAATGATTTCTAACACACGGGAAACAGCAGTCCCGACCCCGGGGACACACGATGACGCTTCTTCACACGAATGAAACAAAGCCGCCGACGGGCGGGACCGCCTATTCGCGGAGGGCGCGGCGCTCGGCCTCGACCTGCATCAGCTCGCGCTGGATCTCCTGGTAGCGCTCGCGTTCGTGCGTCGCGTCGGTGCGCTGCAGGCGGCCGATGAGGTCGGCCTTCCGGCGCAGGAGATCGCGTCCGACGAGCTCGGCCGTGACGCCCTTCACGTAGATCGCGAGCTTGTCGGCGTCGCCGCGGTTCGGGAGCGGCGCCACGCCCAGCTGCTTCACCAGGGTGGCGAACGACTCGGGCACCTCGAGGGCCACACGCGACAGCCAGTCGGCGCCGCCGAGCGCGTCCATGCTGCCGATGACGCCGTCGCGGACGACGGCGAGGCTCTCGTTCACGAAGGTGACCTGCGCCGCCCGCATCACGAGGTCGTTCCCGACGAGCTCCGGGTGCTGCAGCATCGCCATGAGCGCGTCGCGCTCGAGGCGGGTGGCGAGGTCGGTGGGCAGGTCCATGAGCGACATGGAGCGGGAGCTCTCGACCGCGGAGCCATCCTCGTCGCGACCGTGCTGGCCGGATCCGCCGCGCCCCGACGGCGTGCCGCCGGAGCGGTCGGCGCCGTCGGCCGGCATGCTGCGGCCCGCCGTCTGGACGGCGCGGCCGACCTCGGTGAGGTCCATGCCGAGCCAGCCGGCGAGCTCGCGCGCGTAGCCCGGCCGGAGCGACGGGTCGCGGATGTCCGCCACCACGGGCGCGGCGGCCCGGAGCGCGGCGACGCGGCCCTCGACGGTGTCGAGGTCGTGGTCGGCGAGGATCTGCTTGATCGCGAACTCGAACATGGGCTTCTTGCCCTGGATCATCCGGCGCACGGCGTCGTCGCCGCGCGTGAGGCGGAGGTCGCAGGGATCCAGCCCCTCGGGCCCGACGGCGACGTAGGTCTGCGCGGCGAAGCGGCGCTCCTCGGAGAACGCGCGCATCGCGGCCTTCTGGCCCGCCGCGTCGGGGTCGAACGTGAAGACGACCTCGCCGAGCCCGCTGTCGTCGCCGAGCACGCGGCGGAGCACCTTGATGTGGTCGACGCCGAACGAGGTGCCGCAGGTGGCGACCGCGGTGGTGACCCCGGCGAGGTGGCAGGCCATGACGTCCGTGTAGCCCTCGACCACGACGACCTGACGGCCGCGGCTCACGTCGCGCTTGGCGAGGTCGAGCCCGTAGAGCACGGAGCTCTTGTGGTAGACGGGCGTCTCCGGGGTGTTGAGGTACTTGGGGCCCTTGTCGTCCTCGCGGAGGCGGCGCGCGCCGAAGCCGACCGTGGCTCCCGTGAGGTCGCGGATGGGCCACACGAGCCGGCCGCGGAAGCGGTCGTACGCGCCGCGGTCGCCCTGGCTGAGGAGGCCCGCGGTCACCAGCTCGGCCTCCGAGTAGCCCTTCGCCTGGAGGTGCGAGGAGAGCGCGTCCCAGCTCTGCGGCGCGAAGCCGACCCCGAAGCGCTGCGCCGCCCCCTGGTCGAAGCCGCGCTCCCCGAGGAACGTGCGGCCGATCTCCGCCTCCTCGGATCCGAGCTGCTCCACGAAGAACTCCGCGGCGGCCTCGTTGGCGCCGAGCAGGCGCGAGCGGTTGCCCTGGTCGGTGGCGGCCTGGCCGTCCTCGTAGTGGAGCTGGTAGCCGATGCGCTGCGCCATGCGCTCCACGGCCTCGGCGAACGTGACGTGGTCCATGCGCTGCAGGAACGTGTAGACGTCGCCGCCCTCGCCGCAGCCGAAGCAGTGGTAGAAGCCGACCTGCGGCCGCACGTGGAAGCTCGGGGTGCGCTCGTCGTGGAAGGGGCAGAGGCCCTTGAGGGATCCGACGCCGGCGGACTTGAGGGTGACGTACTCCCCCACCACGTCGCCCAGGTTGACCCGGGAGCGCACCTCGTCGATGTCGCTCTTGCGGATCAGGGCCATTGGCTCATCCTACGTCCGGCCCCGGAGGCGATCCCGGGTCGCGGGATGCGCCGCGCGGGCGTCAGAAGACGGGCCGGGCGCACAGGCGCTCGTACCAGGCGATGGCCGACTGGTCGGTGAGGCTGGCGACCTGGTCGACGATGACGCGCTTGCGCGCCCCGTCGTCCGCAGCCTCGCGCCAGTCCCCCGCGAAGCCCGGGTCGAGCTCGTCGGCGCCGCGCGCGTGCAGGGCGTCGGCGAGGCCGGCGAGCACCTCGCGCTGGCGGGCGTAGATGGGCTGGCGCGTGTTCTTCGACATGACGAACGCCGCGACGATGCCCTTGAGCACTGCGATCTCCGCCTGGATGGCGCGCGGCACGACCACGTGCGCGCCGAAGCGGATGAGGCTGCGGTCCGTGTGCGTGGCGCGCGTGAGCTGCGTGGCGGCGCCCGCGAACCGGCCGATGAGCTGGCTGGTGAGGTCCTTCAGCGCCGCCTGGGCGCCGCGGCCGCCGTCGTACTCGTCGACCCAGACGTCGAGCGAGTCGAGCCGGTCGAACGCCTGGATGAGCTCCTCGTGCGAGTGCGCCCCGCCGATCCACGCGACCATCGAGTCGACGAGCTCCTCGTGGTCGACCCGGGCGCCGAGCGCGCGCACGTCGACGTAGCCGCCGACGATGGCGTCCTCGAAGTCGTGCACGGAGTACGCGATGTCGTCGCTGAGGTCCATGACCTCGGCCTCGATGCAGCGGCGGCCCGTGGGCGCGCCCTCGCGGAGCCACGCGAACGCCGCCACGTCGTCGTCGTAGAAGCCGAACTTGCCACGGCCCGAGGGATCCGGCACCGACTGCGAGCTCGGCCACGGGTACTTGCAGCTCGCGTCGAGGCTCGCGCGCGTGAGGTTGAGCCCGTACGGCCGCCCCTCCGGCCCGATGACCTTGGGCTCCAGCCGCGTGAGCAGCCGCAGCGTCTGCGCGTTGCCCTCGAAGCCGCCGATGTCGGCCGCCCAGTCGTTGAGCGCCCGCTCGCCGTTGTGGCCGAAGGGCGGGTGGCCGATGTCGTGCGCGAGGCACGCGGTGTCGACCACGTCGGGATCCAGGTCGAGGCTCGAGGCGAGCTCGCGGCCCACCTGCGCCACCTCGAGCGAGTGGGTGAGGCGGTTGCGCGCGAAGTCGAGGCCCGCCATGGGGCTCAGCACCTGCGTCTTCGCGGCCAGGCGCCGGAGGGCGCTGGAGTGCAGGAGACGGGCGCGGTCGCGCGCGAAGTCGCTGCGGCGTGAGGAGTGCTGCTCCGGGTACCAACGCTCCGCGTCGGTCTCGCTGTACGCGGACCGCGCCTCGGTGCTCTCAACCGCCACTGTTGTGGATCTCCCCGTCCGCGATGTCCATCGCATCCTGCGCGTCGATGTCGCGGCTCTCGAGCCAGCGGTCCGGCAGCGCCGTGCGCTTCATGCTGCCCTGGCGGCCGCGCGCGCCCTCGGCGCCGGCACCCGGGTAGGGCTGGTCGCGGTCGAGGGTGGCGAGCAGGCCGTCGATCTCCTCGAGCGACGACGCCGAGGCGAGCGCCGCCCGCAGGTCGCCGCCGACGGGGTAGCCCTTGAAGTACCAGGCGACGTGCTTGCGCGCGTCGCGGCAGCCGCGCTCCTCGCTCTCGAAGAACTCCGCGAGGAGCTCCACGTGGCGGCGGAAGGTGTCGGCGACGGCGCCCTGCGAGGGCTGCGCGCGCGGCGTGTCGGCGGGATCCGACCCGGCGGCGCGCGCGTGGAAGGCGGCGGCGAGGTCGCCGAAGAGCCAGGGGCGGCCGAGGCAGCCCCGGCCGACGACCACGCCGTCGGCGCCGGTCTCGTCCATCATGCGGATGGCGTCCTCCGCGGCCCAGATGTCGCCGTTGCCGAGGACGGGCACGCTCGTGATGGCCTGCTTGAGCTTCGCGATGGCCGACCAGTCGGCGTGCCCGCTGTAGTAGTCGCTCGCCGTGCGCGCGTGCAGCGCGATGGAGGCGACGCCCGCGGCTTCGGCGGCGCGGCCGGCCTCGAGGTAGGTGAGGTGGTCGGCGTCGATGCCCTTGCGCATCTTGACCGTGAGCGGCACGTCGCCCGCGGCCTTCACCGCGCCCTCGACGATGTCGGTGAAGAGCCCGAGCTTCCAGGGCAGCGCCGCTCCCCCGCCCTTCCGGGTGACCTTGGGCACGGGGCAGCCGAAGTTGAGGTCGATGTGGTCGGCGCGGTCCTCCGCGACGAGCATGGTGACGGCCTCGCGCACGGTCTTCGGGTCGACCCCGTAGAGCTGGATGGAGCGGACCTTCTCCGACGGGTGGTGCGTGATCAGGCGCATCGACTCGGGGGTGCGCTCGACGAGCGCGCGGCTCGTGATCATCTCGCTCACGTAGAGGCCGGCCCCGAACTCCCGGCAGAGGCGGCGGAAGGCCGTGTTGGTGATGCCCGCCATGGGCGCGAGCACCACGGGCACGTCGAGCGGGATGCCGCCGATGCGGAGGGCGGGCCGGGCGGAGGCCGCGGGCGCGCCGGGGACGTCGGCCGCGGAGGGCACGGGGGTGAGGGTCGGAGAGGACATGACGGCTCGATTCTCCCAGACGGGACGGCGGGCGGCGGACGCGGGCGGGCATCCGCTCGAGGAGGCGGCGGGGACGGTCTGGGGAGGGAGGGTCAGATGGCCCGTCCGGAGTCGATGGCGTCGCGCACCCGCGCGAGGTCGGCGGCGGGATCCGCGTCCGTCGGAGCGGCGGATCCCGCGTCGGCCGGGGCGGCGACGGCCCCGGGCACGAGGCACGCGTCGCCCTCGCAGGCGGCGGCGTCGGCGGATCCGCGCATCGCGAGGAGCGGGAGCCGCGGCGTCTCCGGAGCCGCGGGCGCGACGACGGGCAGCGTGCCCGTGGCGGGAGGGACGCTCATCGCGCCGCCTCCTCGCCCGCGACGACGCGCATGGTCTCGCCGTCGCGCGCGGCCAGGGCCTCGGCGAGGGCGGACGCGAAGACCGTCGGGTCCTGCGCGCCGGAGATGCCGAAGCGCTCCTCGATCACGAAGAACGGCACTCCCTGGATGCCGTACGCGACCGCCTGCGCCTGGTCGGCCCGCACGTCGTCGAGGTGGCGGTGCGACTCGAGCGCCTCCCGCGCCGCGTCGGCGTCGAGGCCGACCTCGGCCGCGAGCTCGACGAGGTCGGGCACCCGCCCGACGTGGCGCCCCTCCGTGAAGTAGGCGGACAGCAGGCGCTCGACCATCTCGAGCTGCAGCCCGTGCGCCCGCGCGTGGTGGAGCAGCTCGTGCGCGAGGACAGTGTTGGTGTGCTGCAGCGCGTCGTAGTCGTAGTCGAGGCCCTCGGCGGCCGCGAGGGAGGTCATGTCGGCGAGCATCGTGCGGACGCGCTCGGTGGGGATGCCCTTGTGGCCGGCGAGGAAGTCGACCTCCGTGCCCTGGAAGTCGACCGGGGTGTCGGGCGCGAGCTCGAAGGACCGGTAGGTGACCTCGATCGCCGGGGCGCCGGGCGTCTGCGCGGCGAACGCCCGCGCGCCGGCCTCGAACCGCCGCTTGCCGACGTAGCACCACGGGCAGGCGATGTCGGACCAGACGTCGACGCGGAGGGCGGGCAGGGCGGAGGCGGGGGTGTCGGTCACGGGTGGGCAACCGGTCGGGAAGGCGGGGCATTCCCGCGGTGTTGCCCGGTCATGGCCGACAACTCCCCCTCCCCCTCCCCCTCCCCGTCCGGATCCGACGACGCCGCTCCCCGCGGACGCGCCCGCGTCCTCGCCCATGCCGCCCGCCTCGGGATCGACGTCGAAGTGGTCGACCGACCGGAGGCCTCCTCGCTCGAGGAGGCGGCCGCGGGCCTCGGCATCGATCCGTCGCACCTCGTGAAGTCGCTCGTCGTGAAGCGGCACGACGGCGCGCTGCTCATCGCGCTCGTGCCGGGCGACCGGCAGATCAGCTGGGCGAAGCTGCGCGCTCTCGTCGACGTCAACAAGCTCTCGATGCCGGCGCCCGAGGTCGCGTTCCAGGCGACGGGCTACGAGCGCGGCACGATCACGCCCCTCGGCGCGGAGGGCGACCTGCCGGTGTACGCCGACGAGCGGATCCGCGGCCGCCGCATCGGCATGGGCGCGGGCGAGCACGGCGTCTCGGCGCTCGTCGACGCGGATGCGCTGGTGACGGCGCTCGGCGCCACCCTCGGCGACATCACCGACGAGCTGACGATCCGCCGCCCCTGATCCCGCGCGAGGCGGCATCGGGGACGGCGGACCGGTCGTGCACGGAGCGGGTCAGGCGCCGATGAGCTGCCCCGCGAGGTACCCCATGAGATCGTCGAGCGGAATGCGCTCCTGCGCCATGGTGTCGCGCTCGCGCACCGTGACCGCCTTGTCGTCGAGCGTGTCGAAGTCGACCGTGACGCAGAACGGCGTGCCGATCTCGTCCTGGCGCCGGTAGCGGCGGCCGATGGCGCCCGCGTCGTCGAACTCGATGTTCCAGACCTTGCGCAGCTCGGCGGCCAGCTCGCGCGCGACCGGCGACAGCCGCTCGTTGCGCGACAGCGGCAGCACCGCGACCTTCACGGGCGCGAGCCGGCGGTCGAGGCGGAGGACCGTGCGCTTGTCGACGCCGCCCTTCGCGTTCGGCGCCTCGTCCTCGTGGTACGCGTCCACCAGGAACGCCATCATCGACCGGGTGAGGCCGGCCGCGGGCTCGATGACGTACGGGATCCAGCGCTCGTTCTTCGTCTGGTCGAAGTAGGAGAGGTCCTGGCCGGACGCCTCGGAGTGCGTGCGCAGGTCGTAGTCGGTGCGGTTCGCGATGCCCTCGAGCTCGCCCCACGCGCCGCCGGCGAAGCCGAAGCGGTACTCGATGTCGACCGTGCGGGTGGAGTAGTGCGAGAGCTTCTCGGCCGGGTGCTCGAAGAGGCGGAGGTTCTCGGGGTCGATGCCGAGGTCGGTGTACCAGGCGTAGCGCTGGTCGATCCAGTACTGGTGCCACTCGGCGTCGGTGCCGGGCTCGACGAAGAACTCCATCTCCATCTGCTCGAACTCGCGCGTGCGGAAGATCCAGTTCTGCGGCGTGATCTCGTTGCGGAAGCTCTTGCCGATCTGGCCGATGCCGAACGGCGGCTTCTGCCGCGCCGCGCTCAGCACGTTCGCGAAGTTGACGAAGATGCCCTGCGCGGTCTCGGGACGGAGGTAGTGCATGCCCTCCTGGTTGTCGACGGGGCCGAGGAAGGTCTTGAGGAGGCCGGAGAAGTTCTGCGGCTCGGTCCAGGAGCCGGGCTGGCCGGTGTCCGGGTCCTTGATGTCGGCGAGGCCGTTGACGGGCGGGTGGCCGTGCTTCGCCTCGTACGCCTCGAGGAGGTGGTCGGCGCGGTAGCGCTTGTGCGTGTGCAGCGACTCCACGAGCGGGTCGCTGAAGACCTCGACGTGGCCGGACGCCTCCCACACTCGGCGCGGCAGGATGACCGAGGAGTCGAGGCCGACGACGTCGTCGCGGCCGTTGACCATGGTCTGCCACCACTGGCGCTTGATGTTCTCCTTCAGCGCCACGCCGAGCGGCCCGTAGTCCCACGCGGAGCGCGAGCCGCCGTAGATCTCACCCGCCTGGAAGACGAATCCGCGCCGCTTGGCGAGGTTGATGACGGGGTCGAGACGCGAGGGGGTTGCCACGATTGCTCCTAGGTGGGGCCGGACTGGGTGCCCGGTCGGCGGACGACGACCGGTGGGCGGGCGCCGCGGGTCGCCGGGAAAGGCGGCCCCCAGTCTACGGGCGGGCGCTCAGTCCTCGTCGCCCGCGGTCCGGCGGTGGGCCAGCTCGACGATGCGGACGGTCTCGAGGGAGTCGCGCGGCTCGACGGGCACGGGTCCGCGTCCGCGCACGGCGTCGGCCATCGCGGCGTAGAAGTCGGCGTAGCGGCCGCGCTCGGTGGGGATCCGCTCGCCCGCGGGATCGCCCGCCGCCTCGACGAGCGTGCCCCACTCCGACTCGGGCGCCTCGCCGAAGCCGGCGTCGGTCGGCGACGCGCCCCGCTTGAGGAGCGGCTCCTGCGGGTCCAACCCGTGCACGGCGTACGCGCCGGCGGTGCCGAGCACGCGGAAGCGCGGGCCCGCGAGGGCGGCGACTCGGCTGACGGTGATGTGCGACTGCACGCCCGACTCGTGCAGCAGCGAGTAGAAGGCGTCGTCGTCGCTGGCGGATCCGTCGCGCACCGTCGCGAGCTCGGAGGCGAAATCGACGACCGGGCCGAAGAGCTGGAGCGCCTGGTCGATGAGGTGGCTGCCGAGGTCGTAGGAGATGCCGGCGGCGTCGGCCGGGGTCTCGCGGTCCTGCCAGCGGTCGCGGACCGGGCCGCCCCAGCGCTCGAAGGTCGACTCGAAGCGGTGCACGTCGCCGAGGCGCCCCGACTCGATGAGCGCGCGCACGGTGAGGAAGTCGCCGTCGAGGCGGCGGTTCTGGAAGACGGAGAAGGGCACGCCGAGCGCCTCGGCCCGCTCGATCAGCATGAGCGCCTCGTCGACGGTCGCGACGAACGGCTTGTCCATCACGACGGCGAGGTGCGCGTCGAGCGCCTGCATGCCCTGCTGCAGGTGCGCGGAGGCGGGCGACGCGATGACGACCATGTCGAGCTCGGACGAGCGCGCGAAGAGCTCGTCGGCGGACGCCACGACGTCGGCGCCCGGGTGGCGCTCGCGCACGAGCGCGGCGCGGTCCGGATCCGAGGTCGCGACGAGCGCGACGCGGTACTCCGGGCTCGCCTCGAGGAACGGCGCGTGGAAGACGCGGCCCGCGAGGCCGTAGCCGACGATCCCCACGCGGATGGGCGCCTCGGCGGCGGTGTCGGACGGGGCTGCGGCGGAGGCGGTGTCGGGTGTGCTCACCCGATCGATGCTACTGAGCGTCCGGGTCCCGGTCGCCGTCCGTCGGGGCGTCGGGATCCTCGGCGGACCCCTCGTCGGCGTCGCCCGCGTGCGCGTCGATCGCCCCGCCGAAGCGCCGGTCGCGGTGCACGTAGCTCTCGACGGCGTCCCAGAGGTCCTTCCGCCGGAAGTCGGGCCAGAGCCGGTCGAGGAAGACCATCTCGGCGTACGCCGACTGCCAGAGCAGGAAGTTGCTCGTGCGCTGCTCGCCGGAGCTGCGGATGAAGAGGTCGACGTCCGGCACGTCGGGCAGGTAGAGGTAGCGCTGGATCGTGCGCTCGTCGACGCGCGACGCCTTGAGGCGCCCGGCGTCCACGTCCTCGGCGATGCGCTTCACGGCGTCGCCGATCTCGGTGCGGCCGCCGTAGTTGATGCACATCGTGAGCGTCATCCCGGTGTTGTCCTTCGTCATCTCCTCGGCGACCCGTAGGTCGTCGATGACGCTGCGCCAGAGGCGGGGGCGGCGGCCGGCCCAGCGGATCCGCACGTTCCAGGCGTTCAGCTGGTCGCGGCGGCGGTGGATCACGTCGCGGTT
This sequence comes from Clavibacter sp. CT19, assembly GCF_027858075.1. Classification (NCBI taxonomy): domain Bacteria; kingdom Bacillati; phylum Actinomycetota; class Actinomycetes; order Micrococcales; family Microbacteriaceae; genus Clavibacter; species Clavibacter sp. CT19. The sequence continues at coordinate 60,441 of NZ_JAQHYR010000010.1, forward strand.
GAAGCCCATGAGGAAGCGGACCTCCGCGGGCGAGCGCTTCCAGTTCTCGGTCGAGAACGCGTACACGGACAGGTGCGTCGCGCCGAGCTGCACGGCGCCGGCGACGGTGTCGAACCACGCCTCCTCGCCGGCCTGGTGCCCGGCGGTGCGGGGCAGGCCGCGCTGGTTCGCCCAGCGGCCGTTGCCGTCCATCACGACCGCGATGTGCTGCGGCACGAGGTCGGCCGGGATCTCGGGCGGACGCTCCCCCGTCCAGTCGAGCGGCAGGTCGGTGCGGCCGGGGACCTCGGGGCGTCGGCTCATGGGGTCGTCTCCTGTGCTCGGGATCGGTCGGCGGGGTCGGCGACGGCGGTCGCGTCGTCGGGGTCGGGGTCGGCGTCGCGCGGGGTGGCCCGGACGACGGACGCGGTCGCGGCGGCGAGGGCCGCGGCCGGATCCGGGTCGGCGCCGTCGAGATCGGGTGCGTCGAGCGGCACGGGCTGCTCCGTGGGCGGGAGGAGCTGGCGGGCGTCGCTGCGGTCGACGAGGCCCAGCGAGCGGATCCCCCGGTCGAGGTGCCACTGCGCGTAGGCCGCGACCACACCGCTCGCGCGCGCCTGCGACCGGAGCGTCGCCGCCTCGGCGTGCCGCCAGTCGCCCGTGAGGAGCGCGGAGAGCAGGGCGAGGGTGTCGGGGTCGAGGCGCGGGGATCCGGGCGGGGCGGCGGCATCCGCGACCACGCCGCCGAGCTGCACGACGAACGCGGAGTGCGGGCCCGGCGCGCCCGTGACGGCGCAGTCCTGGAAGCTCGGCGCCCAGCCGGCCATCGAGAGGCTCCGCAGGAGGTACGAGTCGAGGGTCAGGCTCGCGCCGTGCTCGCGGCGGCTGAGCGATCGGAGCGCGCCGACGAGGAGCAGGTACTGCTGCAGCGAGCCCTCGTCCTCGGTGACGCGGTCGGCCGTCTCGACCATGGCGCTGGCGGCCGTGTAGCTGCCGTAGTCAGTCGCGATGAGGGCGCCGTAGGACGCGATGGACTCGGCCTGCGTGATGATGTCGAGCGTCCGGCCCTCGAAGAACTGGGCGTCGGCGACCATGAACGGCTCGAGCCGCGCGCCGAACTTGGACTGCGTGCGGCGCACGCCCTTCGCGACGGCCCGGATCTTGCCGTGCTGCCGGGAGAGCATCGTGACGATCCGGTCCGCCTCGCCCAGCTTGTGGGTGCGCAGGACGACGATCTCGTCACGGTAGAGGGGCACCCGTCGATTATCCGCCCCGCGCCCCGGCTCCCCCTCCGCCGCCGCGCGGGTCCGTCCCGGTCCACCCGGCGTCGCGCGGCCGGGTACGGCACCCGCGCTGTGCTATCAAGGGGAGGCCATGGATCCCGTCCCCCTCACCATCCCGCTGTGGGCGGACCTCCTGGCGGTCAGCATCGGCAGCCTCCAGGGCGCCATGTTCGCGGCCGGCTTCCGCGACCGGCGGCTCGACCTGCTCGGGGTCGCCATCATCGGCACGGCCACGGGGCTCGGCGGCGGCCTCCTCCGCGACGTGTTCCTCAACGTCACGCCGGCCGCGCTCTCCAGCAACTGGCTCATGCTCGTGGCCGTCGCCGCGGCCCTCGGCGGGATGCTGCTCGAGCGGATCTTCACCCGCCTCGACGTCGTCATCACCGTGCTCGACGCGCTCACCATCGGCCTCTTCTGCGCCATCGGCACGTCGAAGGCCATGGCCGCCGGCGTCCCCGAGGTGCCCGCGGTCTTCATCGGCGTCGTCTCGGCCGTCGGCGGCTCGTTCGTGCGCGACCTGCTCCTCAACCTGCCCATCGCGATGATGCACGTGGGCTCGCTCTACGCGGTCGCCGCCGCCGTGGGCGCGGTCATCGTGGTGGGGCTGGCCGCGTTCGGGGTGCCCATGTGGGGCGCCGCCATCGTCTGCGTCGCCGTCACCGCGACCACGCGGCTCCTCGCGGTGCGCTTCGGCTGGAGCCTGCCGGAGCAGCGCGCGCTCAGCCGCCTGCGCTTCACGGCGCTGCGCCGCCCGCGTCCCCGCCGCTGAGGCGCCCGCGTCCCCGCAGCTGCGCCGCCCGCGGGACGCCCCCCGCGCACGATGACGGCCGGGCGTCGCCGCCCGGCCGTCATCGTGGTGGTGCCCCGCGGATCAGACCGCGGCGAGCTCCGGTTCGCGTACCGTGCGGCGGATCGCCCGGTTGACCGCGGAGACGATGGCCTCGAGCGAGGCCGTGGAGCTGTCCTCGTCGATGCCCACGCCCCAGAGGCGCACGCCCTCGACCTCGAGCTCCACGTAGGACGCGGCCAGCGCGTCGCCGCTCGCGCTGAGCGCGTGCTCCACGTAGTCGAGGAGGCGCACGTCCACGCCCTGGTCGGCGAGCACCTGGAGGAACGCGGCGATGGGGCCGTTGCCCGCGGCGGATGCCTGCCGCACCTCGTCGCCGTCGCGGAGCTCGACGTCGAGCGAGACGGATCCGCCCATGTCGCTCGAGGTGCGCGTGGAGGTCAGCTCGAACCGCCCCCACTTCTCCTCGGCGCGGTCGAGGGGCGCGGGGAGGTACTCGTCCTGGAAGATCGACCAGATCTGCGCGCTCGTGACCTCGCCGCCCTCGGCGTCGGTCTTGGCCTGCACGACGCCGGAGAACTCGATCTGGAGGCGGCGCGGCAGGTCGAGCGAGTGGTCGGCCTTCAGCAGGTACGCGACGCCGCCCTTGCCGGACTGCGAGTTGACGCGGATCACGGCTTCGTAGGAGCGGCCGAGGTCCTGCGGGTCCACCGGCAGGTACGGCACGGCCCACGGGATCTCGTCGACCGTCTTGCCCTGGGCCGCGGCGTCGACGGCCATGGCCTCGAAGCCCTTCTTGATGGCGTCCTGGTGCGATCCGCTGAACGCCGTGTACACGAGGTCGCCCGCCCAGGGGCTCCGCTCCGGCACGGCCAGCTGGTTGCAGTGCTCGGCCGTGCGCTTGATCCCGTCGAGGTCGCTGAAGTCGATCTGGGGGTCGATGCCCTGCGTGAACAGGTTGATCCCGAGGGCGACGAGGTCGACGTTGCCCGTGCGCTCCCCGTTGCCGAAGAGGCAGCCCTCGATGCGGTCGGCGCCGGCCAGGTAGCCGAGCTCGGCGGCGGCGACGGCCGTGCCGCGGTCGTTGTGCGGGTGCAGCGACACGATGACCTCGTCGCGGCGGTCGATGTGGCGGCACATCCACTCGATGGAGTCGGCGTAGACGTTCGGCGTCGCCATCTCGACGGTCGCCGGCAGGTTGAGGATGACCTTGCGCTCGGGCGTGGGGTCGAGCACCTCGACGACGCGGTTGCAGATCTCGGTCGCGAACTCCAGCTCGGTGCCCGTGTAGCTCTCGGGCGAGTACTCGTAGTACACGTCCACGTCCGGGATCGTCTCCTCGTACCGCTTGCAGAGGCGCGCGCCCTCGAGCGCGATGTCGATGATCCCCTGACGGTCGGTGCGGAACACGACGTCGCGCTGCAGCACGCTCGTGGAGTTGTACAGGTGGACGATCGCCTGCTTGGCGCCGCGGATCGACTCGTAGGTGCGGGCGATGAGGTGCTCGCGCGCCTGCGTGAGCACCTGGATGGTGACGTCGTCCGGGATCGCGCCCTCCTCGATGAGGCTGCGCACGAAGTCGAAGTCGGTCTGGCTGGCCGACGGGAAGCCGACCTCGATCTCCTTGTAGCCCATGCGCACGAGCAGGTCGAACATGATCCGCTTGCGCTCGGGGCTCATCGGGTCGATGAGCGCCTGGTTGCCGTCGCGGAGGTCGACCGCGCACCAGCGCGGCGCCTCGGTGATCCGGCGGGAGGGCCAGGTGCGGTCGGGCAGGTCCACCTGGATCTGCTCGTGGAACGGGCGGTACTTGTGGATGGGCATCCCGCTGGGGGCCTGCGTGCTCTTCATGGTCGTCTCCTCGTCGTGTGCGGGTCAGCCGTGACGGGACTCCGCGACGAGGAGGGCCGGATCAGGCCTCGCCGCGGCGACTAAGGAGGAGGCGGCCCGACTGCATGGGTCCACGGTACACCGGCGCCCAGGCGGTCCGCACCCGCGGCCGGGCGGCGCTCATCGGGCGGAGCGGAGCACGCGCGTGAGGTCGCGCACCGACGTGGACGGCAGGTACGCCCGGGTGAGGGCGAGCCCGATGGTGGGCAGGGCGGTCGCGTCCGGGTACGCCATGATCAGCGGCACCAGCTCCGGCTGGAACTTGCGCTTGAACTCGAGCAGCGAGCGGAACCCGTAGACCGGCTCGAGCGAGTCGGCGAGGAACTCGAGGATCCGCTCGACCGCGCTCTCCCGGCGCTCCTCCCCCGGCGCGTCCGACGCGGTGTCGGGCGACGCCGCCCGGGTCTGCGCGAGGGGCGCCGCGGAGAGGCTCATGAACTCGATGCCGTCCTCCTTCATGCGCATGGCGGAGCGGGCGATGAGGAACTCCATCACGCCGTTGATGCCGTCGGGCCGGCGGCGCATGAAGTCGAGGGTCCAGCCGATCACCACGCCGTCGCGCCTGGTGGGCAGCCAGCTCGTCGCGGCCTGGACGCGGTCGTCGGCGTCGACCGCGAGCATGAGGCGCACCTGCGGGTCGCGCAGCTCCTCGACCCCGCCGAGCGTGAAGCCCATCTCGGGCAGCTCCTTCTCGGCGACCCACTCCTCGGACATCTGGTCGATCTGGCTGGCCCACGCCAGCGGCAGCTCGGCCCACGTCGTCCACTCGGCGCGGATGCCGGCCCGGTCGGCCCGGTTGATGGACGTGCGCACGTCCTGCCACTTCTTGCCCGTGGTCTGCCAGGTGCCCGGGCGCACGACCGTCTCCTCGGCGACGACCAGGGTCTCCCAGCCCATGTCGCGGAACAGCGGGGACATCGACGCGGGGACGCTGTAGAACACCGGCGTCCATCCGTTGTCGTCGGCGAAGCGCGCGAACTGGCCGAGGACGTCGCGGAGGGCCCGCTCGTCGTGGGCGGGCGCGCCGAGCGGCGCCGCCGTCGTGATGGCGACGCTGCCCACCACGCGGTAGGCGACGACCGTGGCTCCGTCCGCGGCGATCCAGTACGAGTTGCCGGGCCAGGTGGCCATGTGCGAGAGCGAGCCGATCGCGCCGCGCTGCAGCGCCGGGCGCACGAGCGACGCGGCCCGGGGAACGGCCTGGATGCGCACGTCCGCGATGGCCCGCAGGCTCGCGATGACCAGGATGATCCAGAACACCGGTCCGACGCCGCGGTAGACGATGTCGGTGATCGGGTCCGTGGGAAGGAAGTCGAGGGACTCGCCGCGGAGGAACGAGGCCGGGATGAAGCGGTCGGGTGCCTCGGCCAGCAGGTCGTTGAGGTCCACGGTCCGGGTGAAGGCGTCGGACAGCGCGAGGCCGACCCCGACGAACAGCGCCATGAGGCCCGCGAGCGCGCCCGCGACCGTCAGGAGGAAGCGGCGGATGGCGGGGGCCGTGGAGAGGATGGTGAAGTGCCGCCGCATGAGCACCAGGACGATCGCGCTCCCGAGCGGCAGCAGCACGGACGCCGCGAGCGCGGCCACCGCCTCCGGATGCGCGGACGGGGACGCCGACAGGCGCGGCGAGACCATGTCGCGGTGCACGAGCATGCCGAAGGCGTACGCCGACAGCACGGCGAGGAGCCCGTTGACGGCGACGGCGAGCCACACCGCGAACCGGCGTCCGCGGGCGAGCCCGTAGGCGGCGACGAGGAGGGCGAGCAGCGGGGCGACGGACAGGAGGATCGGCCCGACCCCGCCGCCGATGCGCGCCAGCATGATCTCCTGCAGGCAGTCGTGGGTGAAGTCGCTCGACAGGCAGCGCGTGGAGATGGCGTCGCCCGGCACGCGGTCGTCGACGAACAGGAGGGCGATGGGCGCGAGCGGGCCGTACCGGCTCCGCGACAGCAGCGCGATGGCGGGACCGGTGCCCAGGATTCCGACGACGGTGGCGAGGATCACGCGCACCTCGTGGTGGGAGCTGCGCTGCCAGCGCGCGCCGACGGCCGGGCGGTGGAGGAGCGCTCCGGCGACCCCGCCCGCGATGATCGCGAGCAGCCGGTAGAGGTCGGACGGCTGACCCGAGTAGAGCAGGAACACGAGCACCACGACCGCGAGGACCACGCGGATCCGGCGCCGCCACAGCACCCCGGCCCACGCGCTCGAGAGGGCGAGGACGCCGGCCACCGCCGTCAGCGGATCGGCCGTCGCGATGCCGCGGACGCCGTGCGACCACAGCTCGCCGTCGACGAGCCCCTGGGCCTGCACCGCGATGCCCAGGAGCGAGCCGACGGTGCCGGTGAGGAGGAACCCGAGGAGCGTCCGCCACCAGCCCATCAGCCGCTCGGCGGCGCCGACGAGCACGAGGACGGCGAGGAGGGACACGACGAGCTCGACGGGCCCGTCCGTCAGGAAGGCCGCGGTCGCCGTGGTCCACCAGTGCCCGCGTTCGACGACCGCGACGTAGCCGGTCGCGAGGTCGTGGTGCACCGTGTGCGCCCACCGGTCCGACACGGCGGGGAGGATGCCCAGCAGCAGCACGACCACGGCGATGCCCGTGGTCGCGGGGAGGGTCAGGGTGCGCATCATCAGCGCGCGACCGGTGCCCGACAGGGTGAGGAGCGGAGGGCGCGGGCTCATCGCGAGAGCCCCAGGCGCTGGCCGAGCGCCGGGAGCGCGTCCTGGACGCAGCTGGTCACGGCTCCCCAGTCGTGGGCTCGGCCGGGGGCGAGGCCCATCCGCGTGTCCATGCCCGCGGCCTTGGCCGCGGCCGACATCTCCTCCACCTGCGAACGGAAGGCCTGGTCGTTCTCGCCCACGCAGAAGAAGGCGCTCATGTCGTCGTAGGGGGCGCGGGCCTTCATCACGGCCTCCGGCGCGGCGGCCGCGAAGAGCTCCTGCGAGCCGCCGAACCCGGCCTGGACCGTGTCGGGTCCGCGGTTGGGCGTGAGCTCGCCCGAGATGTCCATGAGCGAGCCGAAGAGGTCGGGGTGGCCGGTGCCGAACTGCGCGGCGCACGTGCCGCCCTGCGAGAAGCCGAGGACGGCCCAGGCGTCGCGATCGGGGAGCACGCGGAGGTGGCTGCGGATCCACGCCGGCACGTCCACCGTGACGTACGTCTCGGAGTTGCCGAGCGGGGAGTCGATGCACAGGGGGTTGGCGTCGTCGGCGCCGAGCTGGTCGGGGATCACGACGATGGGCGCGAGACCGCCGTGGTCGGCGGCGTAGGCGTCGAGCAGGGTGTCGAGGCGCCCGGAGTCGATCAGGTCCACGGGCGAACCGGGCTGACCCGACATCCCCACGATGACGGGGAGCTGCGGGGCGTCCGCGACGAGCGCGGCCGGCGGCAGGTACACGAACGCCTCGCGTGCGGGGAAGCCCGACTGCGTGCCGGGGATGGTCACGCTGCCGACGCGCCCGCGGTGCGGCAGGTTCTCGCGCGCCTGCCACGTCTCGTCGAGCGGTGCCGACGCGTCCCGCGTCCCCGGGTCGCCCGCGGGGAGCGGTCCGGGGAGCGCGGAGACGTCGAGGGGGCTGATCCGCGACAGGCCGAAGACCGCCGCGATGTTCGGGTACTCCTGGATGTCGTCGTTGATGCCGACGGCCGCGGCGAACGCGACGAGCGGCACGACCAGCACGGCGACGACGGTGTGCAGAGCCCGGAGGCTCCGCGGCGGGGCCGCGCGCCCCCCGACGCCCGTCACGGCGCGTCGTCCGCGGACGAGGGACACCAGCGCGAGGCCGAGGCCCATGCCCCCGACCGCCGTCCAGCCGCGGGTCGGCATCGACAGCACGACGCCGAAGAGGTCCAGCACGTCGCCCAGGAGCCACGCCAGCGCGATGCCGGAGAGCGCTCCGAGGAGGGCCGCGAGGCCGAGCACGCCCGCCGTGCGGACGGGGTCCTCGGCACGTGCGCCGCGCACCAGCCGGGCGCGTCGCGCGATCACCGCGAGGAGCACGAGTCCCACGATCGGCGCGACCGCCACCGCGGTCACGAACGACGTCGAGATGATGGGCAGGTCGGCGAGTTGCTTGAGCACGGTCTTCCTCTGGAGCTGGAGGGTGGCGATCGAATGTAGCCCACGACCATGGGCGGGGCCGGAGCCGCGCGCCGAGCGGCTACGGAGTCGGTCGCGTGCCGGTCAGCCGGTGCTCGAAGGCGAAGACCACGAGCTGCACGCGGTCGCGGAGGCTGAGCTTCGCGAGGATCCGGCTCACGTGGGTCTTCACGGTCGCCTCGCTGAGGAACTCGGCCTGCGCGATCTCGGCGTTGCTGAGCCCGCGCGCCGCGAGCACGAAGATCTCCCGCTCCCGGGAGGTGAGCGACGAGAAGGCGGGCGGCGCGACGCGCGGTTGGGAGCCGGGATCGAAGTGCTCGAGCAGCTGCCGGGTCGCGGATGCGGCGATGACGGAGTTGCCCGCGTGGACCGTGCGGATGGCGGCGAGGAGGAACTCGGGGTCGGCGTCCTTCAGGACGAAGCCGCTCGCGCCGGCCCGGATGGCGCGCGCCGCGCTCTCGTCGAGGTCGAAGGTGGTGAGCACGAGGATGCGGGGCGGGCGCTCCCCGCGCGCGTCCGCCGCGCGCAGCACCTCGGCGGTGGCGTGGATGCCGTCCATCACGGGCATGCGGATGTCCATGAGCATCACGTCGGGCCGCTGCTCGCGCGCGAGGCCGACGGCCTCCTCGCCGTTGGCGGCCTCTCCCGCGAACTCGAGGTCGGGCTGCGAGGAGATGAGCATGCGGACGCCGGTGCGGAACAGGGCCTGGTCGTCGACCAGGGCGACGCGGATGGGGGGTGTCGGCACGGGGGTCCTTCTGTCGGGGTGCGGGAGGGCGGGGCAGCGGATGCGCGGGTCGGCGGATGCGCGGGTCAGGACGCCGTCGAGCGGTCGTCGTCCGCTCGGCGGGCGGCGGCACCGCGGGCGGCGGCGGTGCGGTGCGGGCTCATGCGCGGGTTCGGCGTCGCCGTGCCCGCGGCGGCGGCCTCGGGCGGGAACAGCTCGTCGAGGGTGAGGGGCCGGCTGCGCGCGTGGGATCCGGCCGTCGCGGCGGCGCCGGGCACGGGCACGCGCGGCACGGGTCGGGTGGCCGGCGCGAACGGGACCCACGCCGAGACCGTCCACACCCCGTCGCGCACGCCCGCGGAGAACCGTCCGCCGGACAGCGTGGCGCGCTCGCGCATGCCCGCCAGGCCGTGGCCGACCGGCTGCGGGGACGTGGCGGGCGCGGGCGGCAGGACGGGCAGCGCGATGATCCCGGTGGTGGTCCGCGCGGGCCGGACCGGATCCGGTAGCGTGCGGCTCCGCACCGCGACCGACACGCCGTCGGGCTCCCACGCCAGCTCCACGTCGACGGGGTGCGCGACGTCGCCGTGCCGCAGGACGTTCGTGAGGGCCTCCTGCACTATCCGGTACACGGCGAGCTGCTGGCCGGTGCCGAACGCACCCGGCTCGCCGGTCTCGACGACGGCGATGGTGAGGCCCGTGGAGCGCATCTGCTCGATGAGGTCGCTGAGCTCCTTGAGCTCGGGCTGCGGGCTGTCGTCGGAGCTGTGCCGCAGCTGCGCCAGGAGGATCCGGACGTCGCCCAGCGCCTGCCGCGCGGTGGTCGAGATGGTGCGGAGCGCCTGGTCGGACGCCTCCGGGTCCACCAGACGGGCGTAGCGGGCGCCGTCGGCCTGGGCGATCACGACCGCCAGCGAGTGCGCGACGACGTCGTGCATGTCCCGGGCGATGCGGTTCCGCTCCTGCTCGACGACGACGTCGTGCAGCGCGCGCGCCTGGTCGCGCTCGGCCGTCTCCTGCGCGCTCCGGCTGGCGTGCGACGCGCGCGACGCGACGACGAGGCGGCCCGCGGTCCACGACGCGAGCAGCACGCTCCACGCGCAGAGGAGGAGGAAGAGCACCAGGGTGGCGTACGCCGTCCACTCCCCCGTGCTGAAGGCCGCGCTGCCGATCGGCACCCGGCCCGACTCGTAGGAGAGGTAGAGGGCGGCCACGATCCCGCCGACGAGCGCGGAGGCGAGGCCGAGCGCGCGCACGATCCGGCCCCCGTACGCGGCGCTGCAGTACACGACGCCCGCGACGGCGAGGTCGCCGGGCTCGACGCCCACGCCCGCCCCCATCTGGATGAGGGCGCCCGCCCACGCGATGGCGAGCGAGAGGCCGGGCGACAGGCGGCGCACGGCGAGGGCGGCGCCCATGACGAGCACGAGGACGAGCGAGACCGGCGATGTGGTGAACGAGAGGACGCCGAACGCGCCGGCGGCCATGACGCCGATCGAGCCGGGCGCGAGGAGCGCGACGAACGCCACGGCGAGGACGACGTCGAGGACGACCTGGTACCTCGGGATCCTGCGCAGCATGGGACCACCGTAGGGGCCGCGCCCGCCGGGCGCGCCCCGAGCGGCCGAGGATCCGCGGCCGGTCGCCCCGATCTCATCCGCGCGATGTACGCGCGGCGGCTCCCGTGTCCCGGTCAGAACCCGAGGCGGCCGAGCAGCTTCGGGTCGCGCTGCCAGTCCTTGGCGATCTTCACGCGCAGCGAGAGGAACACGCGCTTCCCGACGAGCGGCTCGATCTGCGCGCGCGCCACCTGGCCCACGTGCTTGAGCCGCGACCCCTGCGCGCCGATGACGATGCCCTTCTGGCTGTCGCGCTCGACGAAGAGGTTCGCGTAGATCTCGAGCAGCTCCTTGTCCTCGCGCTCGATCATGTCGTCGATCGTCACGGCGAGCGAGTGCGGCAGCTCGTCCTGCACGCCCTCGAGCGCGGCCTCGCGGATGAGCTCGGAGATGCGGGCCTCGAGCCCCTCCTCGGTGACGGCGTCGTCTGGGTAGAGCTGCTCCGAGACGGGCAGGGCCTTCAGGAGCTCGCCCACGAGCGCGTCGAGCTGGATGGCCTCGACCGCGGAGACGGGGACGATGGCGTCCCAGTCGCGGAGCTCCTGCACGGCGAGGAGCTGCTCGGCGACCGCGTGCCGCGACGCGGAGTCGGTCTTCGTGACGATGGCGATCTTGCGGGCGCGTGGGTACTCGTCGAGCTGCTCGTTGATGAAGCGGTCGCCCGGGCCGATCCGCTCGTCCGCGGGGATGCACAGGCCGATGACGTCGACGTCGCCGAGCGTGGTCTGCACGAGCGAGTTGAGCCGCTCGCCGAGGAGCGTCCGCGGGCGGTGGATGCCCGGGGTGTCCACGAGGATCAGCTGCCCGTCGGGCCGGTGCACGATGCCGCGGATGGCCTTGCGGGTGGTCTGCGGCTTGGAGCTCGTGATGGCCACCTTCTCCCCCACCAGCGCGTTGGTGAGCGTCGACTTGCCCACGTTCGGGCGGCCGACGAAGGAGACGAACCCGGCGCGGTACGCCGGGGCGCCGCCGCGGGGCTTGCGCTTCGGCCGGGCGGCCTCGGCGGCGGCGTCGGCGGCGCGGTCGATGCCCCACGCGGCGTCGGAGAGCGGGGCGGGCGCCGCGGCGTCGGCATCCGTCGTCGGAGCCGCGGCCACGTCGTCGTCGTCCCGGGGGTCAGTCATGGTCGTGTCCTCTGCTGGCGGCGGCGCCCGCGGGGGCCGCCTCGTGGTCGTCGTCGTCCGCGCGGTCGCGCTCGACGAGGATCGTGCTGATGCGCGTGCGGCGCCCCTCGACCCGGTCGGCCGTGAGCACCAGACCGCCGACCCGCACCACGGATCCGCGCTCCGGCAGGCGGCCGAGTGTCTTGGCGAGCAGGCCGCCAGCGCTGTCCACGTCGTCGTCGTCGAGCTCGAGGCCGAACAGGTCGCCCAGCTCGTCGATCGGGAGCCGGGCGCTCACACGGTACACGCCCTCGCCGAGGTCCTCGTACTCGGGCACGTCGCGGTCGTACTCGTCGCTGATGTCGCCCACGAGCTCCTCGATGAGGTCCTCGAGCGTGACGAGCCCGGCGATGCCGCCGTACTCGTCCACCACCATCGCGAGGTGGTTCGACTCCAGCTGCATCTGCCGCAGCAGCGCGTCCGCCTTCTGCGACTCGGGCACGAACACGGCGGGACGCGCGAGCTGGTCGACGGTCGCGCCCTCGGCCTCGAGGGGCCGCTCGTAGACCATGCGCGCGAGGTCGCGGAGGTACAGCACGCCCTCGATCTCGTCCGAGTCGCGCCCCGTGACGGGGGCCCGGGAGATGCCGCGGGAGAGGAAGAGGCCGAGGGCGCTGCCGACCTGCGCGGTCTGCTCGACCACGACCATGTCGGTGCGCGGGATCATGACCTCGCGCACCACGGTGTCGTTGAACTCGAAGATGGAGTGGATGAGCTCGCGGTCGTCCTCCTCGAGCACCTCGAGCTCCGTGGCCTCGTCCACCATGCTGAGCAGCTGCTCCTCGCTGGTGAACGTCGCCACGGTCTTGGGGCGGCCGGGCGTGACGCGGTTGCCGAGCGCGACGAGGGCGTCGGCGACCGGGCCGATGGCCACCCGGATCACGCGCACCATGAGCGCCGTCCACGCGAGGAGCGGGCGGGCGTGCACCCGACCGACCGAGCGCGGGCTGGCCCCGACGAGCACGAAGGACACGGCGGTCATGATGGCGGCGGCCACGAGCAGAGTGATCCACCACTCCGCGATCGTGTCCGCCAGCGCCAGCGTGACGAGCACGGCGGCGCTCGTCTCGGCGATGATGCGGACGAAGCTCAGCGCGTTGACGTACGCGCCGGCGTCGGTCGAGATGGCGAGCATCGACCGTCTCGCGCGCGACGTGAGCGCGAGCTCCTGGATGTCGGCGCGGGACAGGGACGAGATGGCCGACTCGGAGGCGGCGAGGAGGCCGCCGAGGACGACCAGGAGGAACGCGGGGACGAGGAGGGCGAGCATCGTCGGCGGGTCAGCGACCGCGCTCGCTCATGGCGAACCCGATCAGGATGTCGCGCTGGAGCCCGAACATCTCGCGCTCCTCGTCGGGCTCGGCGTGGTCGAACCCGAGCAGGTGCAGGATCCCGTGCGCGGTCAGCAGCAGGATCTCCTCCATGGTCGAGTGCCCCGCCGTCACGGCCTGCTCGGCGGCGACCTGCGGGCAGACCACGATGTCGCCGAGGAGCCCGGCGGGCGTCGGGCGGTCCTCGGTGCCGGGGCGCAGCTCGTCCATCGGGAAGCTGAGGACGTCCGTGGGACCCGGCTCGTCCATCCACTGCACGTGCAGCTGCTCCATCGCGCCCTCGTCCACCATCACGATGGCGAGCTCGGCGTCCGGGTGCACGTGCAGGGTGTCGAGCGCGTAGGTGGCGAGGCGCTGGATGAGCGGCTCGTCGACCTCGATCGCCGACTCGTTGTTGATCTCGATGCTCATCGGGTGCTCCCAGGGGCGATGCGGCGCTCGGCGCGGAGGTGGTCGGCGGCCTGGCGCTCCGCGTCGTAGCGCGTGTACGCGTCCACGATGCGGCCGACCAGGGTGTGCCGCACGACGTCGTCGCTCGTGAGGCGGGAGAAGTGGATGTCGTCCATGCCGTCCAGCACGCGGGTGACGAGCTGGAGGCCGCTCGACCCCGTGGGCAGGTCGACCTGCGTGATGTCGCCCGTGACCACCATCTTCGAGCCGAAGCCGAGGCGGGTGAGGAACATCTTCATCTGCTCCGGAGTGGTGTTCTGCGCCTCGTCGAGCACGACGAACGCGTTGTTGAGGGTGCGCCCGCGCATGTAGGCGAGCGGCGCCACCTCGATGGTGTTGGAGGCCATGAGCTTCGGGACGAGCTCGGGATCCATCATCTCGTTGAGCGCGTCGAACAGCGGCCGGAGGTACGGGTCGATCTTGTCGGTCAGCGAGCCGGGCAGGTAGCCGAGCCGCTCGCCCGCCTCGACGGCCGGGCGGGTGAGGATGATCCGCTCGACCTCCTTGCGCTGCAGCGCCTGGACGGCCTTGGCCATGGCGAGGTAGGTCTTGCCGGTGCCCGCGGGGCCGATGCCGAACACGATCGTGCTCGCGTCGATGGCGTCGACGTACTGCTTCTGGCCGGGCGTCTTGGGGCGCACGACGCGGCCGCGCGACTGCACGATGGCCTCGCTCAGCACGTCGGACAGCGTCCGGGCGTCGTCCTGGCCGAGCCGGCGCGCGCTCGTCTCGATCTCCTGCGGTTCCACGTGCTGTCCGTCCTCCACCATCGCCACGACCTCGTCGATGAGCCGACGGGCCGACGCCACGTCCGCCCGGGTGCCGACGAGCGTGATCTCGTTGCCGCGGACCCGGACGTCGACGTCCGGGTGCTCGCGCTCGATCTGCCGGAGCAGCCGGTCCTGCGGCCCGAGGAGGCGCACCATGAGCACGCCGTCCATCGTCGCCGTCTGCTCGACGCGCTCCTCCTCCGCGGACGCGCCGCCCCGCGGGTCAGAACCCGACATGGTCCCCCTGGCCGAAGCCCGCGAGCACGTGCGCGTGCACGTGGAAGACCGTCTGGCCGGCCGCCGCGCCCGTGTTGAAGACGAGGCGGAACTGCCCGCCCGCCCGCTCGGCGCCGATGCGCGACGCGAGGTCGACGACCTCCGCGAGGAGGCCCGGGTCGCCCGCGGCGAGCTCGACGACATCGCGGTACGCGGCCGTCTTCGGCACGACCAGGACGTGGACGGGGGCCTTCGGGGCGATGTCCTGGAACGCGATCACGCGCTCGGTCTCCGCGACGATCTCGGCCGGGATCTCGCGGGCGACGATGCGCTCGAAGACGGTGGGCTCTCGGGTCTCGCTCATGCGTCCAGCCTACGCGGCGCCCGCGACGTCACCATCGCCCGAGGGCCGCGTTCACGAGCGCGAGCGCTGCGGGTCCTGCGGTGGACGTGCGGAGGATGCCCGAGCCGAGCGCGACCGGGATCGCCCCGGCCTCCCGGAGCACCTCGACCTCCGCCGGGCTGATGCCGCCCTCGGGTCCCACGACGAGGAGCACGTCGGTCGCCTCGGCCTCGGCGGGGGCGGCGAGGTCGAGCGCGGACAGCCGCGTCGCGGCGGTCGGGTCGAGCACGAGCACGCGGGCGGTGGCGGCCATCCGCGCGAGGTCCTTCGTCGTCGCGAGCCCCTCCACGCCGGGCACGCGCGGGCGGATGGACTGCTTCACGGCCTCGCGCACGATCGCGCGCCAGCGGTCCCGCCCCTTGGCGACCTTGGCGCCCTCCCAGCGGGAGATCGAGCGCTGCGCCTGCCACGGGATCACGGCGTCGACGCCCAGCTCGGTCGCGGCTTGCACGGCGAGCTCGTCGCGGTCGCCCTTCGCGAGCGCCTGCACGAGCACGACGCGCGGCGACGGCTCGGGGTGCTCCTCGACACCGTCGACCCGCAGCTCCAGCCGCTGCGGATCCGCGGTCGTGACGATGCACGACGCGATCGTCCCGCGGCCGTCGCCGACGAGCAGGCCCTCGCCCGCGCGGATCCGGCCGACGGTCACCGCGTGCCGCGATTCCGCGGCGCCGAGCGCAACGACCGCTCCCACGGCCAGCTCGCCGTCGCCGAGGTCGTCCGCGAGGTGGAAGTGCGCCACGGTCAGACGTTGAGGAAGCGGTCGCGGAGCTTCTGGAACAGGCCCTGCTGGAAGTGCGCGAGGTGGGGCGCGGGCGCCTTGTTGCGCTTGGCGAACTGCTGGATGAGGTCGCGCTCCCTGTGGTCGAGCTTCTGCGGCGTCACCACCTGGATGCCGATCTTGAGGTCGCCGCGCCCCGAGCCGCGGAGCTTCGTGACGCCGCGCCCGCGGACCGTGATGATCTCGGCGCTCTGGATGCCGGGGCGGAGCTCGAGGTCCACCGCGCCGTCGAGCGCCTCGATGCGCGCGTCGCTGCCGAGGATCGCGTCGACCATGCTCACCTCGACCGTGGCGAGCAGGTCGTCGCCGTTGCGGCTGAAGACGTCGTGGTGCGCGACCTTGATCTCCAGGTAGAGGTCGCCGTTCGGTCCGCCCGCGGGGCCGACCTCGCCGGAGCCCGGCATCTGGAGGCGGAGGCCCGTGTCGACGCCGGCCGGGATGTCGACCGGCACAGTGCGGCGCGCGCGGACGCGGCCCTGGCCGGCGCACGTGGGGCAGGGGTGCGGGATGACGGTGCCGTAGCCGCGGCAGGTGCCGCAGGGGCTCGACGTCATGACGTTGCCGAGGAGCGAGCGCACCTGGCGCTGGATGCTGCCGGAGCCGCGGCAGATGTCGCACGTGACGGCGCTCGTGCCGGGCTGCGCGCAGGATCCGTGGCACGTGTCGCACACGACGGCCGTGTCGATCTCGAGGTCGCGGTGCACGCCGAAGATGACCTCCTCGAGCTCGACCTCGACGCGGAGGAGCGCGTCCTGGCCGCGCTCCTGGCGCGAGCGCGGACCGCGCCCCCCTCCGCCCTGCTGGCCGCCGAAGAACGTCTCGAAGATGTCGCCGAACCCGCCGAAGCCCTGGCCGCCGCCGCCGAACCCGGCCTGCGGGCCGAGGTCGTACTGCTGGCGCTGCTGCGGGTCGGACAGCACGTCGTACGCGTGCGTCACGAGCTTGAACCGCTCGGCGGCGTCGGGGGCGTCGTTGACGTCCGGGTGCAGCTGGCGCGCCTGCTTGCGGTACGCCTTCTTGATCTCCTCGGACGTCGCCTCGCGGCTCACGCCCAGTACTTCGTAGTGGTCAGCCACGTCGGGCCCTTCGGTGGTGATGGTCGTGGGGAACAGGGGCGGTGCGCCGGCGTGCGGGCGTCACCGCTCCTCGAGCAGGCGCGAGAGGTAGCGCGCGACCGCGCGCACCGACGCCATGTTGGTGGAGTAGTCCATGCGGGTCGGGCCCAGCACGCCGAGGCGCGCGAGCACGCCTCCCGACGAGCTGTAGCCGCTGGTGAGCACGCTCGTCTCGCCGAGCCCGAACGGGGCGTTCTCCCGCCCGATGCTCACGGAGACGCCGTGCTGGTCGGCTTCCATCTCGCCGAGCAGGCGCAGGAGCACCACCTGCTCCTCGATCGCCTCGAGGACGGGCGAGATGCTGCCCGGGAAGTCGCGCTCGGTGCGGGCGAGGTTCGCGGATCCGGCGAGCAGCAGGCGCTCCTGCCGGTTCGCGAGCACCTGCTCGACGAGCGTGCCCGCGAGAGCCGCGGCGGCGGCCCGCTGGGCGGGCTCCACCTCGTCGGCCAGGGTCTCGAGGCGTGCGGCCGCCTCGGCGAGGCCGAGACCGCCGACGGCCGCGTTCACCCGCGTGCGCATGGCCGCGAGGAACTCCTGGTCGGGATCGCCCTGGAGCTCGACGACGCGCTGCTCGACGCGGCCCGTGTCGGTGATGAGCACGGTGAGCACGCGCGTGGCCGACAGCGCGACCAGCTCGACGTGCTTCACGTGGCTCGTCGCGAGCGACGGGTACTGCACGAGCGCGACCTGGTTGGTGAGCTGCGCGAGGAGCCGCACGGTGCGCGCGAGCACGTCGTCGAGGTCGACCGACTGGCCGAGGAACACGTGGATGGCCTGGCGCTGCGCCGGGGTGAGCGGGCGCACGTCCGCGAGCTGGTCGACGAAGAGCCGGTAGCCCTTGTCCGTCGGCACGCGTCCCGAGGAGGTGTGCGGCGCCGCGATGAGCTCCTCCTCCTCGAGCAGGGCCATGTCGTTGCGGATGGTGGCGGCCGAGACGCCGAAGGCGTGGCGCTCCACGATGGACTTGGAGCCCACGGGCTCACGGGAGGACACGTAGTCCTGCACGATCACCCGGAGGACGTCGAGTCCGCGTTCCGAGACCATGGCGGCTCCCTCCTGGCACTCGTCGGTTCTGACTGCCAATCGTACCGCGTGGATCCGACGGCCCGGCATTGCCGGTCGCGCGTCGGCGGAGGTAGCGTGGTGGGGCCGGGCGAGGCCGGGCACCACCCACACGATCCCGCGCGATCCACCGGCCGTCGGCCCGTGCCGTGCACCGAGAGGCCCGCGATGTCCGCACCCGATCCCCACCCCTACGGCGCCCCCGCCCCCCTCACCCCGGGCGAGGACCGGCTGTGGGCGTCGCTGACGCACTTCCTCGCGATCCTCATCGTGCCGTCGTTCATCGTCTGGCTCGTGTTCCGGGAACGCGGTCGCTTCACGGACCAGGAGGGCAAGGAGGCGACGAACTGGACGATCAACGTCGCCGGCGTGCTCGTCATCCTCAACGTGCTCCAGGCCGTCTTCGTGGTCATCCCGTTCCTCGGGATCCTCATCTCCGTGCTGCTCGGCCTCGTGATCTTCGCGGTCGTCGTGGTCAACATCGTGTTCGCGATCATCGGCGGCGCGCGCGTGCAGGGCGGTCGGCCCTACCGCTACCCGCTCAACATCCGGTGGATCAAGTAGTCGGGGACCGATGAGCGCCAGGATCCGCCACGTCGCCGTGGACTGCCGGGACCCGCACGCGCTCTCGCTCTTCTGGGCGGGCGTCACCGGCTTCGCGGAGGATCCGGACGAGCCCAACCGCCCCGACGAGGACGCGGCGTGGCTCGGCGACCCGGTGTCGGGCCTCGGCATCATCCTGCAGCGCACGGACGCGCCGAAGACGGCGAAGAACCGGGTGCACCTCGATCTGGCGCCCGACGACCGCACGCGCGACGAGGAGGTCGACCGGGTGCTCGCCCTCGGCGCGACGCTCGTCGCCGACCGGCGGAACGCGGACGGCAGCGGGTGGGTCGTGCTCGCCGACCCGGAGGGGAACGAGTTCTGCGTGGAGCGCAGCGACGCCGAGCGCGAGGCGGGCGACGAGGTGGGCGCGGTCGTCCTCTGACCCGGCGGCGGTGCGCGCCGGCCTCGAGGAGGCGGCGGACCACGGCCCGTGTCAGTCCTCGAGGAGGCGGCGGACCACGGCGTCGGCGAGGAGCCGCCCCGACAGGGTGAGCACGAGGGTGCCCGCGAGGGCGGCGCGCGGGTCCACGAGGCCGTCGGCGATGAGCCCGGCGACCTGGCGGCGCCCCTCGACGGTGAGGGTGGGAATGGACAGGCCGTCGCGGATCCGCGCCCCGAGCAGGACCCGCTCCACCTCGCGCGTGGCGTCGTCGAGGTTCTCGCGGCCGGCGCCCGGGGAGGCGCCCGCGAGCACGCGGTCGGCGTAGGCGGCCGGGTGCTTCACGTTCCACCAGCGCACGCCGCCGACGTGGCTGTGCGCGCCGGGTCCGACGCCCCACCAGTCGTGGCCCTGCCAGTACGCGAGGTTGTGGCGGCTGCGGCGGCCGCCGCGGGCCCAGTTGCTCACTTCGTACCACTCGTAGCCGGCCTCGCCCAGCATGCGGTCGGCCAGCTCGTACATGTCGGCCTGGAGGTCCTCGTCGGGCTCGGGCACCTCGCCGCGGCGGATCTGCCGCGCGAGCTTCGTGCCGGGCTCCACGATGAGCGCGTACGCGGACAGGTGGTCGGGCTCCTGGGCGATCGCCTGCTCGAGCGAGGCGCGCCAGTCGTCGATGCTCTCCCCCGGCGTGCCGTAGATGAGGTCGAGGCTCACCTCGAGCCCGGCCGCGCGGGCGCCGCGGACGACGGGCGCGATGCGGGCGGGGTCGTGCGTGCGCTCCAGCGTCGCCAGCACGCGCGGCACGGCCGACTGCATGCCGAACGAGACGCGCGTGAAGCCGCCCGCCGCGAGGGCCGCGAGGTAGGCGTCGTCGACGCTGTCGGGGTTCGCCTCGGTCGTGACCTCGGCGCCCTCCGCGATGCCCCACGTCTCGCGCACGGCGTCGAGCATCCGCACCAGGTCCTCCACCGGCAGGAGGGTGGGCGTGCCGCCGCCGAGGAACACGGTGGAGGCGGGCCGTGCGGGTACGCCGGAGTCGCGGAGGGCGGATCCGGCGAACCGCACCTCCTGCACGGCCTGCGACGCGTAGTCCGACTGCTTCACGCCCCGGAGCTCGGGCGCCGTGTAGGTGTTGAAGTCGCAGTAGCCGCAGCGCACGCGGCAGAACGGCACGTGCAGGTAGACGCCGAACGCGCGCTCGTCGGCGCCCGCGGACGCGGAGGCGGGCAGCAGGCCGTCGGCGGGGGCGGGATCGGCGAGGGGCAGGGCGGACGGCATCCGTCCATCATCCCCCGGCGCGGAGGCCGGTCCGTGCAGCGGCCTCCGGCAGGATGGGCGCATGACCGCCGCCCCCACGCCCCGGCCCCTCCACGTCCTCTGGGACGTCGACGGCACGCTCCTCCACAACAGCCCGCGCTCCGGCAGCATGTACCACCGCGCGATCGAGCTGGCCGCGGGCGAGCCGCTCGTGGACCGCACGGTGCACGCGCACGGCAAGACCGACGGGCAGATCATCTGGGAGACCCTGGACGTCTACGGCCTGCCCGAGTCGCTGCACGCGCCGGTCCGTCAGCACCTCGAGGAGCTGTCGCGGGTCGAGCACTACGGTCCTGGCCGCCGCACCGTGCCGGTCGGCGTCCCCGAGCTCGTGGCCGACGTGGCGGCACGCGGCTGGGTGAACGCGCTCCTCACGGGCAACTCGCCGCTCCGCGCCCGGTACAAGCTCGACGGCGCCGGGCTCGACGTCGGCCTGTTCGACTGGGACGCGTCCGCGTTCGGGCACGAGGCCCGGATCCGCAGCGACCTCACCCGGCGGGCGGCCGCCGAGCTGGCCGGCGCGCCCGTCGTGATCATCGGCGACACCCCCGCGGACGGCGTCGCCGCGGAGGCGGCGGGCTTCCCGTTCGTCGCGGTGGCGACGGGGGCGTATGACGTGGACGCGCTGCGGGCCCCGGACGCGCACGCGGCGCTCGTGGTGCCGGACCTCCGGGCCGGGCGCGACGAGGTGCTCGCGTTCCTGGACGGGCTCGCCGCGCGCTGATCCCGGCACCCGAGGGGCGGAGCACGCGGCGCCGCGGATCAGGCCGAGGCGACCGCCGGGTGCAGCGAGCGCAGGTACCTGCGCGTGAAGATCCCCTGCACGACGCGGAGGACGGGGCTCGCCAGCCGCAGCGGCCACGAGGCCGGGCGGGAGAAGACGCGGAGGGTGAGCCACACGCTGCCGTCGGGCTCCCGGGAGACGAGGAACGCCTCCTCGCCGCTGAACGGGTGGCCGGGCAGCGTGCCGTAGGCGAAGCCGACGCGGTCGGCCTCCTCGACGGTGTAGACGACGCGCACCGGCGCCTCCGGGTGGAACGGCCCGAACGGCATGCGCAGCACGGCCGAGGTCCCCGACGTGATCCACGCGGTCCCGTCGTCGCCGTACAGCGCCTCGCGCGGGCGGTCGGCGGGCACCTGGGGCACCCCGTCCTCGTCGAACTCCAGTCCGCGGTAGCCGGGCTCGTCCGGCACCTCCTGCTCGATGCGCGTGACGTCGATCCCGCTGCCGCGCTGCACCCCCCAGGTCATGAGGAGGGCGACGGCCTGCTCGAAGCGCTCGTCGCCGCTGCCGAGCCGGGCGCTCGCCTCGGCGGGGCGGTAGCCCTCGGGCGGGTAGGTCATGAGATCGACGGCCTGGGTGCCGCCGACGGAGCCGTACGTGACGGCGGTCGCGGTGTAGGTGCTGCGGCGCATGAGGATCAGACTACGGCGTGCCGCTGGACGTCCCGGCCGACGCCGGGCGGACCGCTGCGGAGCGGAGCCGAGCCGGTGCTCCGAGCCATCGCCGGATGCGCCGCGGCGCGTGCCGCCAGCATGGACGAGCCCCCGTCCGAGGGCTCTCGGTGCCCCCGGGCGGGGGCTCGGACCCTCGACGTCATCCCTCCGGATGAGGATCCCGACGACGCCGTCATCCCCGCGATGCAGGGGCCCGAGGACCGTCACCGGATCGTGATCCGAACGCGCGCGGCCGTCCTCCGCGGACCCCTATCCTTCAGTCGGCGCCGGGCCTCCCGAGCGTCGCGCATCCCCCTCTCCCGACGCTCGTCGTCGGTCCTCGGAAGGTCCTCCCGTGCTCCGCTCCCTCACCGCCCTCGCCGTCGCCGGCTCTCTCGCCGTCGCCGGAGTCGCCGTCGCGACCCCCGCCTCCGCGGCCGCCGGCGGCACGTTCTACTCCGTGCCCTACGACTCCTCGCTCTTCCAGGTGACGACGGTCGCCGGGCGCGCCGAAGCACAGCCCGCGTCCTTCGAGACGTGGCGCGCCGCCG
The DNA here is from genome assembly GCF_027858075.1 of Clavibacter sp. CT19. NCBI lineage: Bacteria > Bacillati > Actinomycetota > Actinomycetes > Micrococcales > Microbacteriaceae > Clavibacter > Clavibacter sp. CT19. The sequence continues at coordinate 82,407 of NZ_JAQHYR010000010.1, forward strand.
GCTTCCCGGCGCCGCAGCCCGCCGCCACGCAGTACGTGCGCTTCACGTGGGAGTCGACCGTCCAGGCCGACAGCACCGCGGGCGACGCGGCGTTCTCGGTCTCGTTGACCTCCGCCGAGTGGCGGCGCGCCGGGTCCCCGACGCCCCGTACGGACCGCCTCCCGGCCGCGTCGAGCATCCTGCAGTACTCCGGATCGGGCGAGCTCTTCGTCGTGGAGTCCGAGTCCTCCTTCACCGACGACCCCGGATACCACCAGCTGACCTTCGCCGAGTACGCGCACCTCGGCTACCCGGCCGTCGACACGACGTCGCCGCGCATCTTCTCCAAGCTGTCCTGGAACGCGACGCTCGTCGGCCCAGTGTCCAGCTCGGGCGAGACGGGCCCCGTCTCGTTCGCGGTCTGGGACCGCTTCGCCCGCCCCACCCCCGTCGTGGTCGCGTCCTACGACGGCGACCGCTTCTGCCACGCGGCCGGAGCCGCCGAGATCCGCTACGTGGGGAAGGCCGCGCCCGAGGGCATGGCGCTCACCTACCGCGAGTGGGTCGCCGCGGGGTCGCCTGAGCCCGCCACCTGCTGACCCCTCCCGCAGCGCCTGACGCGCCCCGCCTCTCGAGGCGGGGCGCGTCTCGTCGTCCAGGCCACGTGCGGTGCGCACGCCTAGCAGGTCCAGGCGCCGCGCGCATCCCTCCCGCGAGGACCACCTCCTCATCCGTCCGCCCAACCCTCGTCCGAGGGTGGTCGGTGCCGTGATGAAACCGTGATCAGAGCTGCATTCCTACGCGAGTGGAAGCCGCTACCTTGGGCCTGCGAGGCCGAGCCGGAACGGGCGGATCCTCGGTCCGCATGATCCAGCACGACACCTCTCGGCGCCTCGGCGTCGCCCATCGGAAGGCCATCATGAACCGCTCACTGCCCGCCCTCGCCCTCGCCCTCGTCGGGGCGCTCGTCCTCGGCGGCAGCGTCCTCGCCGCGGCACCAGCCCAGGCCGCTGCCGGGGACACCTACTACTCGGTCCCCTTCAACGACTCGCTGATCGTCGAGTCCCCCGTCTCCGCCGACGTCCCCGGGATCGGCTACGCGACCTTCGCGGAGTGGAAGGCCGACGGCTTCCCGCGTCCCGTCCCCGCGGCCGTCGCCTACCGCCTCCTCCCCTGGGACAGCACCGTCTTCGCCGATGTGATGGGCACGCACTCCGGCCTCACGGCGGTGCTGACCGGCACCGAGTGGCGGCGCGCCGGATCGCCGGCGCCGACGCGGGGCGCGCTGCCGTTCTCCTCCACCGTCGTCCAGTACCCGACGTCCGACGAGCTGCTCGTGCGCACCGGCACGCTCTGGGGTTCGGATGCCGCCGAGTGGCACACGCTGACCTTCGCCGAGTGGCGCACCCTCGGCTACCCGGCGGTCGACCGCCGTGAGGCCGTCGGCTTCTCGAAGCTCTCCTGGCTCGGCACGATCGTCGGTCCGGATCCCCTCACGGGCGGGCAGACCGCGATCTCCTACGACACGTGGCTCGACGCCGGCCGTCCGACGCCGAAGGTCGTCCCGTCCTTCCCGAACGACAGGTACTGCTCCGCGCGGGGCAGCTCGGAGATCCGCTACGTCGGCCTCGCGGCTCCCCGGGGCGTCGCGCTGACGTTCCGCCAGTGGACCGCCGCCGGCTCGCCGAAGCCGACCGTCTGCTGACCTGCTCCGCACGCGACGCGCCCCCTGCCTCGAGAGGCAGGGGGCGCGTCGTGCGGGGGGGGGCGGCTACTTGGCCTTCTTCTCCGTGTCGCCCGAGAGCGCGGCGATGAACGCCTCCTGGGGGACCTCGACGCGGCCGACCATCTTCATGCGCTTCTTGCCCTCCTTCTGCTTCTCGAGCAGCTTGCGCTTGCGGGTGATGTCGCCGCCGTAGCACTTGGCGAGCACGTCCTTCCGCATGGCGCGGATGGACTCGCGGGCGATGATCCGGGCGCCGATGGCGGCCTGGATCGGCACCTCGAACTGCTGGCGCGGGATGAGCTCGCGCAGGCGCCCGGTCATCAGCACGCCGTACGCGTACGCCTTGTCGCGGTGCACGATGGCGCTGAACGCGTCGACCTGCTCGCCCTGCAGCAGGATGTCGACCTTCACGAGGTCGGCCTCCTGCGAGCCCGCGGGCTCGTAGTCGAGCGACGCGTAGCCGGCCGTCTTGCTCTTGAGGTTGTCGAAGAAGTCGAACACGATCTCGCCGAGCGGCATCGTGTAGCGGATCTCCACCCGGTCCTCGCCGAGGTACTCCATGCCGAGCAGGATGCCGCGCCGCGACTGGCACAGCTCCATGATCGTGCCGACGTAGTCCTTGGGGGCGAGGATCGCGGCCTTCACCACGGGCTCGGAGACGCTCACGATCTTGCCGCCCGGGAACTCGCTCGGGTTGGTGACCGTGACCGTCTTCTTGTCCTCGCTCGTGACCTCGTAGATGACGGAGGGCGCCGTGGTGATGAGGTCGAGGCCGAACTCGCGCGACAGGCGCTCGGTGATGATCTCCAGGTGCAGGAGGCCGAGGAACCCGCAGCGGAAGCCGAAGCCGAGCGCGACCGAGGTCTCGGGCTCGTAGACGAGCGCGGCGTCCGAGAGCTTCAGCTTGTCGAGGGCGTCGCGGAGGTCGGGGTAGTCGGATCCGTCGATCGGGTAGAGCCCGGAGAAGACCATGGGCAGCGGCTCGGTGTAGCCGGGCAGCGCCTCGGTCGCGGGGCGCGCCGCGGTCGTGACGGTGTCGCCGACCTTCGACTGGCGCACGTCCTTCACACCCGTGATGAGGTAGCCGACCTCGCCGACGCCGAGGCCGTCGGACGGCGTGGGCTCGGGCGAGCTCACGCCGATCTCGAGGATCTCGTGGGTGGCGCGCGTCGACATCATCGCGATCTTCTCGCGCGGGCTCAGCTTGCCGTCGATCATGCGGACGTAGGTGACCACGCCGCGGTAGGCGTCGTAGACCGAGTCGAAGATCATGGCGCGGGCGGCCGCGTCGGGGTCGCCGACGGGAGCGGGGATGGTGCGCGAGACCCGGTCGAGCAGCTCCTCGACGCCGGCGCCCGTCTTGCCGGAGACGCGCAGGACGTCGGCCGGGTCGCCGCCGATGAGGGAGGCGAGCTCGGCCGCGTACTTGTCGGGATCCGCCGCCGGCAGGTCGATCTTGTTGAGCACCGGGATGATCGTGAGGTCGTTCTCGAGCGCGAGGTAGAGGTTCGCGAGCGTCTGGGCCTCGATGCCCTGCGCGGCGTCGACCAGGAGGATCGCGCCCTCGCATGCGGCGAGCGAGCGGGAGACCTCGTACGAGAAGTCGACGTGACCGGGGGTGTCGATCATGTTGAGCGCGTAGGTCTTCCCCTCCAGCTCCCACGGCATGCGCACGGCCTGGCTCTTGATGGTGATGCCGCGTTCGCGCTCGATGTCCATGCGGTCGAGGTACTGGGCGCGCATGGCGCGCGACTCGACGACGCCCGTGAGCTGCAGCATGCGGTCGGCCAGCGTGGACTTGCCGTGGTCGATGTGGGCGATGATGCAGAAGTTGCGGATGGACGCGGGGTCGGTCGCGGCGGGCCGGAGGGCCTTCGTTGCTAGGGGGCTCACGCGTTCCTCAAGGTCGAGCGGGTGGGGCGGTCCGACGATCATCCCATGGCGGGGCGGTCCGGCCAGTCCGAGCGCCGGCGCCGGGGCCGGGCGCGGTCCCTGCCCGCGGAGGAGCAGGGACCGCGCCCGGCGACGGGATCAGCGCCGGACGATGTCGGCGACCGCCGCGCCGAGCTCCGGCCACCGGAACCGGTAGCCCGCGGCCTCCAGCGTCTCCGGGACGACCCAGCGGCTCTTGAGGACGAGCTCGGGCTCGGTGCGGAACAGCCACATGCCCGCCTCGAGCATCCACCGGTTCGCGGCGAGGCCGACCGGCATGCGGACGGCGTGGCGCAGCACCTTCATCAGCCGCCGGTTGGTGACGGGCGCGGGGCTCGACGCGTTGACCGGGCCCTCGATCGTCGGGGTGTCGCGCACGAAGCGGATGATCCCCACGAGGTCGTCGATGTGCAGCCAGCTGAAGACCTGGCGGCCGTTCGTCGGCTGGAAGACGTGGTGCGCGCCCGCCCGGATGCGCGACGGGCGCCCCGGGAACCGCCCGTCGAGCTGCGGCCCGCCGAGGCCGAAGCGCGCGAGGCCGAGGAGCGGCTGGAGCGCGCCGTCCCGTCCGAGGACGATCGCGATGCGCAGCGCGACGCGACGCGTGGACGGCAGATCCGGCGCGAAGAACGCGCGCTCCCAGGCGCGGCCCACCGACGGCGAGAAGTCGTCGCCGAGCTCCCCCGTCGACTCGGTCTGCGGCCCGTCGGTCGCGTGCCGGTACACCGTGGCGGTCGAGGCGTTGATCCACACGGGCACGGGGGCCACGCTGTCCTGGATCGCGCGTCCGAGCTCGGCGGTCGTCTCCACGCGCGAGCGCAGGATCTCCCGGCGGTTCGCCACGCCGTAGCGGCAGTTCACGCTCTTGCCCGCGAGGTTCACGAGGAGGTCGGCGCCGTCGAGGAGGCGGCGGATCCCCTCGGCGTCGCCCCAGCGCGCGTCGGCGCCGGAGCGACCGACGGTGCGGACGCGGTAGCCCTCCTCGGTCAGCTCGCGGACGAGCACCTGTCCGATGAAGCCGGACGCGCCCGCGATGACCGCGATGCGCGGGGCGGTCGGCCCCGGTGCGTCGCTCATGCGCCGAAGCGCGTGCCGCGCTCGACCGTGGTGCCCCGGCCGTCGGCCCACGTGTAGACCGTGTCGCCGCCGATGATGACGTGCTCGGCGCGCGACCGCACGTCGAGCGGGTCGCCCGACCAGATCACGACGTCGGCGTCGAGGCCCGGCGTGAGCGCGCCGACGCGGTGGTCGAGGCGGAGGATGGCGGCGGGGTTCGCGGTGATCGCCCGCAGCGCGATGTCCGCCGGCAGGCCGTCCTTCACCGCGAAGGACGCCTGGTGCACCAGGAAGTCGATGGGCACGACGGGCGCGTCCGTCGTGATCGCCACGAGGACGCCCGCCCGGTGCAGGGCCGCGAGGTTCGCGACGGCGCGGTCGCGGAGCTCGACCTTGGAGCGCGAGGTGATCATGGGCCCGAAGATGACGGGGATGCCGCGCTCGGCGAGCACGTCCGCGATCTTGTCGCCCTCGGTGCCGTGGTTGACCACGAGGCGGTAGCCGAACTCGTCGGCGAGGCGGATCGCCGTGGCGATGTCGTCGTGGCGGTGCGTGTGCTGGTCCCAGGCGAGCTCCCCGTCGAGGACGCGCACGAGCGTCTCCTTGCCGAGGTCGCGGGAGAAGGGCGTGCCCTCCTTCGCCGCGTGGTCGCGGGCGGCGCGGTAGTCCTCGGCGTCGCGGAAGGCCCGGCGGATCACCATGGCGACGCCCAGGCGCGTCGACGGCGTGCGGTCCTTGGAGCCGTAGACGCGCTTCGGGTTCTCGCCGAGCGCGCTCTTGACGCTCACGGAGTCGCTCACGAGCTGCTCGTCGATGGTGCGGCCGCCCCACGACTTGATGGCGACGGACTGGCCGCCGATCGGGTTGCCCGAGCCGGGCTTCACGACGATGGTCGTGACGCCGCCCTTGAGCGCGTCGCGGAAGCCCTCGTCGTCGATGTCGATCGCGTCGATCGCGCGCACCGACGACATGTCGGGGTCGGTCATCTCGTTGGTGTCGTCGCCCGCCGGGCCGTTGGCCTCCTCGTGGATGCCCACGTGGCCGTGCGCCTCGACGAAGCCGGGGAGGACCCAGCGGCCGGCGGCGTCGATCACGGTCGCGCCCGCGGGGACCTCGACGTCGGCGGCCGGGCCGACCGCGGCGACGAGGCCGTCGCGGAGGAGGACGGTGCCGCCGGGCATCGGGACGCCGTCGACGGGGACGACGTGGCCTCCGGTGATGGCGGTGACGGTGGAGGAGGAGGCGCGGACGGGGGCGGTGGGATCTGCGGGGAGGGCCATGCCCCGAGCCTAGGACGGCGGGACGGCGGCGGCGGGGCGGCCGCGGCGCGTTCTGGCGGCCGCCGGGGACGGGGTCGCCGGAGGAGCCTCGGTAGGCTCGCGGGATGGGCATCCCCGACTTCATCGTGTCGCTCCGCGAGCGGATCGGCACGGAGCCCCTGTGGCTGTCCGGCGTGACCGCGGTGATCCTCGACGGCCCGCGCGTGCTCCTCGTCCGCCGCGGCGACACCGGCGGGTGGGCGCCCGTCACGGGGATCCTCGATCCCGGCGAGGAGCCCGCCGTCGGCGCCGCGCGGGAGGCCGCCGAGGAGACGGGCGTGGAGATCGAGGTCGAGCGGCTCGTCTCCGTGGGCACCACCGGCGAGATCACCTACCCCAACGGCGACCGCGCGAGCTACCTCGACCTGACCTTCCGCTGCCGCTACGTGGGCGGCGAGGCGCACGTCGCCGACGACGAGTCGCTCGACGTGGGCTGGTGGCCGGTGGACGCCCTCCCGGACATGCCCGCGGACCTCCGCCAGCGCATCCTGGACGCCGTCGACGACCTGCCCGAGGCCCGCTTCGTGCGTCCGGGCGAGCGCTCCCCGTGGGCGGACGGCGACGCGCGGGGCTCGGGCGCCTGATTTCCCGGCCGCGACCTGGTATCGTCGCCTGTTGGCTTGCGTGTGATCCTCCCCGATCACGCGGTATCGCCGCAGGCGCCCTCTCTCGCTGAGCGGCAACTCATCTGACGAAAAATCGAACGGAAGACATAACACGTGGCAAACATCAAGTCGCAGATCAAGCGCATCGGCACGAACAAGAAGGCCCAGGAGCGCAACAAGGCCGTCAAGAGCGAGCTGAAGACGGCGATCCGCTCGGTCAAGACCGCCATCACGGCGGGCGACAAGGACGCGGCCGTCAAGGCCGTCAGCCTCGCCGGCAAGAAGCTCGACAAGGCCGCCAGCAAGGGCGTCATCCACAAGAACCAGGCCGCGAACCGCAAGGGCGCGATCGCCAAGCAGGTCGCCAAGATCGGCTGACCTCGCCGCACCGCACGACGAAGGGCCCCGCTTTCCGCGGGGCCCTTCGTCGTGCTCGGCGCGATGCAGATGTGCGGCCTCAGGCGCGCTCCTGATGGGCGGCCTCAGGCGCGGTCCCCGTCGCGGTCTCAGTCGCGGTCCCCGTCGTGGCCCACGCCGTTGTCTCAGTCGCGGCCGCGGGAGGCCACCGTGCGGACCATGCGCTCGAGCGAGTAGACCGCGTCGCGTCCGCCGCCCTTGACCTGCGCGTCCGCCTCGGCCAGGGCCTCCACGGCGCGGCCCAGGCCCTCGTCGTCCCAGAGCTGCAGGTCGCGCCGGGCGCGGTCCACCTGCCACGGCGCCATGCCGAGCTTCGAGGCGAGCTGCCCGGACGGGCCGGAGACGCCCGAGACCTTCGCCATGGTGCGGATCTTCATGGCGAAGGCGGCGATGAGCGGCACCGGATCCGCCCCCGAGGTGAGCGCGTGCCGGAGGAGCACGAGGGCCTCGCCGCGGCGACCGGCGATGGCGGAGTCGGCGACCGCGAACGCGTTGATCTCCACCCGGCCGCCGTAGTACTCGTCGACCGTGACCTCGGTGATCTCGTGCGCCGTGTCGGAGATGAGCTGCTGGCACGCGGACGCGAGCTCGCTGACGTCGTCCTGGAACGCGGCGACGAGCTGGCGCACGGCGCCCGGCGTGATGGAGCGCTTGGCCGCCCGGAACTCGGCGACGGCGAAGTCGTGCTTCTCGCTGTCCTTCTTCAGCTCCGCGCAGACGACCTCGATGCCGCCGCCCGTGCCCGCGCGCACCGCGTCGAGCAGCTTCTTGCCGCGCACTCCCCCGGCGTGCCGGAGCACGACGTAGGTGTCGTCGGCCGGGGACTCGAGGTAGGCGACGGCGTCGAGCAGGAACTGGTCGGAGCACTTCTCCACGTTGACCACGCGGATGAGCCGCGGCTCCGCGAACAGCGACGGGCTGGCCAGCGTGATGAGCTCCCCCGGGGCGTAGGAGTCGGCCTCGATGTCGGACACCTCGATGCTCGGATCCTCCGCGGTGAGGATGTCGCGGAGGCGCCGGATGGCCCGGTCCGCGAGGAGCGCCTCCGTGCCGGAGACGAGCACGATGGGGGCGGGGCGGACGGCATCCCACGCGAGCTGCGGGATGGCCGCGGACGCCTTCGCGGCGGTGCCGCGGGTGGTCCTGGTCGCCATGCGGGTCCTTCCGGGCGGGGTGGAGTGGTCGGCCGCGGTCGGGTGCCGCGAGCGGATCCAGGTTAGCCGTCGGGTGGGACATCGGCCGTCCCCGGGCGCACGCCGTGCACGGGCGGCGGGCCCGCCGACGACGGGGCTGCGGGCGGGGCCGGGCCGGGAGTGACGGCGGTCCCGGCGCGGCGCTCCCCCGGCCCGCGTCCGAGCGCGAGCGCCGCGACCGCCAGCGCGCTGGCCAGCGTGAGCGCGACGACGCCGCCCAAGCCGGTGGGCCACGGGACCCGCCCCCACGGCAGCTCCGACATGACCCGGGCGACGGCCGCGATCCACGAGGACGGCAGCCAGGCGAGCCGCAGCGCCAATCCCCCCGCGGCCGGCCAGATCGGCAGCAGGACGCACGCGGCGAGCCCCGCGACGGTGGCGGGCGCCGCCGCGGGCTCGGCGAGGAGGTTCGCGAGCACGCCGTGGACGGGCAGTCCCGGCTGCAGCACCAGCAGGACCGGCTGGCAGGCGACCTGCGCGGCGACGGGGACGGCGAGCCCCTCGGCCAGGCGACGCGGCATCCCTCGCGCGAGGCGGTCGGCGAGCGGTGGCGCGAGCACGAGCAGACCCGCCGTGGCCAGCACGCTCAGCGCGAAGCCGAGGTCCCGAGCCAGCCAGGGATCGCCCACGAGGAGGATGACCACCGCGAGGGCGAGCGCGGGCAGACCGCGTGAGGGGCGGCCGGTGACGGTGGACACGATGAGCACCGCGGCCATGACGGCCGCGCGCAGCACGCTCGGCTGCGGGGTGACGAGCACGACGAACGCGGCGAGGGCCCCCACCGCGGCGACGGCGCGGGCCGGCCGCCGCAGCCCGACGGCGGCGGCCAGCGCGAGCACGATGCCCACGATGACCGCGCAGTTGGCGCCGGAGACGGCTGTGAGGTGCGTCAGGGAGGTGTCCTTCATGGTCTGCGCGAGCTCCGCGGGGACGGCGGACACGTCGCCGATGGCGAGCCCGGGGAGCAGACGCGCTCCCGGCCCGGGCAGCTCGGACGCGGCGCGCGTCAGTTCCCGGCGCAGGCCGTCGGCGACGGCGAGCGGGCCGTCGGGCCGGGCGATCTGCTCGAGGCCGCCGCGGGCGAGGAGCAGGTAGGCCGCCTGGTCGCCCGCTTCCGCGGCTCGCACCGCCGCGGTCAGCCGGATCGTCGACCCCACCCCGGGTCGCGCGCCGCCCACGGCGGCGGCGGGCGCGAAGACGACCACGGGGACGGGCGCCGACGGGGTCACCGTGACGTCGGCGGCCCGACCGGGCGCCTGCCCGCCGACGTGGATGACGCGGAGGCGGCCGACGATCCGGACCCGGGCGGGTGCGGCGGACGCGCCCGACGCGCGCCCCGCCACCGGGGCGGGCGACTCGTCGAGGACGACGTCGGCGACGACCATCCCGGCGGCGGCCGCCGCGGCCTCGAGCTCGACGGGATGGCGCAGCGGCTCGCGGGCGGCCGCCGCGCCGAGGAGCATCGCCGCCACGCCCGCGGCGACCGCCAGGCCGGCCGCGCCTCGGAGCATCCCGGGCGGGGATGAGGTGGGACCCCGGGATGCGCGCCGCGATCCGCGCCCGGGTGGGGCCGGTCGGGCGCCGCGCTCGTCACATCGGGACCGCCGCGCCGCGGCCACCGACGCCAGCGCGAGCGCAGCGGCCAGCGCCGCGGCGAGGACCGCGGCCGGAGCGGCGGACCCGCGGACGCCGATCGCCACGGCCGTCGCGCACCAGCCGACCCCCGCCGGGATGGCGAGCCGCAGGTCGAGCGGCGTCGCGGCGGCGGCTGCTCGCGCCCGATCACGGCCGCCCCGGACGTCACGAGGGCCACGGGCGGGGCGGTCGCGCGCGGTCGGGTCCGCTCGGCGGGGCGTCACACCCGCACCAGGGGCGTCAGCGAGGCGAGCGTCCGATCGCCGATGCCCGGCACGCGGCCGAGGTCGGCGACGCGCGCGAAGCGGCCGTGCGCGGATCGCCAGGCGATGATGCGCCCGGCGAGCGACGGGCCGACGCGCGGGAGCGTCTCCAGCTGCTCCGCTGTCGCGGTGTTGAGGTCGACGGGCGCGGACGGGGTCGCGCCGCCCGCGCTGCCGGCGGCCGCACCGGCGGGACCCGAGGCGGCGGCGGGAGGCGTCTCCCCCTGGCGCGGCACGACGAGCTGCTCGCCGTCGACGAGGACGCGCGCCAGGTTGACGCCCGCCGGATCCGCGCCGTCCGCGAGCCCGTGGGCTGCGGCGAGGGCGTCGACCACCCGACTCCCGGCCGCCAGCGGGTACAGGCCCGGAGAGACGACGGCGCCGACTACGTGGACGTAGACGGGGGCGGCGCCGGCGGTCCCGGAGCCGGAGCCGGATCCGGTGCCCGCGCCGTCGGCATCGGCTGCGCCCCCGGAGCGCGACACGGCATCCCCGGGATGGCCCGTCGTGCGGGGGGATCCGGCGTCGTCGGACCCGACGTCGGACACGGTGCCACCCGCTGCCGACGCGTCGGCGGTGGCCGCTCCCTCCCCGTGCGAGGTCGCGCGGGGCGAGGCGGCCCCGGCTGCGTCGGAGCCGGGCGTCCCGGTCGCCTGGACGGCCGTGACGAGGATCGTGACGACCAGCGCGGCGGCCACGAGCACCGCGGCCGCCCCGACCCCCGTGCGCAGGCGGAACCGCGGACGCCGCCCCACGAGGTCCGCCGGGAGCCGCGGCGCGGCGGCGCGTGTGCCCCGGTCCGCGGGGCGCGGCCGCGCGTCCTCGGCCGCGTCTGCGCGCGCACCGAACGGGTCCTCCGCGTCGAACGGGTCCTCCGCCGGGAACCGATGCTCCGCGTCGAACGGATCCTCCGCCGGGAACGGATCCTCGTCGGGTCCGCCCCATCCCGTGGCGTCGCCCGCGGCGTCGCCGGGATCGTCGGCGGGGAGTGCGGGCCGGGAGGGGCGGTGGGAGCGCATGCGCGCACGGTAGGCCGCGACGCCGGTGCGGACGATCCCGTGCGTCCGGGCTGGGGATCGTGCCCCGCGGCGGCCCCTGGGATGGAGCGAGGGCGGCCCGGGATCCGGACCGCCCTCGTTCCCGCGTGCGCGGCGACCCGCTAGGAGGCGGGCTTGGTGGTGATGCTGACGATCTTCGGCGCGCGCACGATGACCTTGTCGATCGTTCGGCCGGCGGTGGACCGCGTGACGCCCGCCGTCTCCCGGGCCAGCGCCTCGAGCTCGTCGGCGCCGATGCGGGCGTCGACCTCGAGCTTGTCGCGCACCTTGCCGTCGACCTGCACGACGGCGGTGACCGTGCTCACGACGAGCAGGTTGCGATCGGCCTTGCGCCAGCCGGCGAACGCGACCGAGCCCGTGTAGCCGAGGCGCTTCCACATGTCCTCGGCCGTGTACGGCGCGAAGAGGCTGAGCGCCACGGCGACGACCTCGGTGGCCTCGCGGACGGCCGCGTCGCCGCCGCCCGGGCCCTGGTCGATGGTCTTCCGGATGGCGTTGACGAGCTCCATCGTGCGGGCGATGACCACGTTGAACTTGAACGCCTCGAGGAGCCCGGGGCCCTCCGCCAGGAAGCGGTGCGTGACGCGGCGGAGCGCCTCGTCCCCCGTCTTCCACTCGACCTCGGGCGCGCTCGTGATGTCGCCCGTGAGGCGCCACGCACGGGCCAGGAACTTGGCGGACCCGGACGGGGACACGTCCTCCCAGTCGATCGGGTCCTCCGGCGGGCCGGCGAACGCCATGGTGAGCCGGATGGCGTCCACGCCGTGGCGGTCGATCTCGGAGCCGAGGTCGACGCCGCCCTTGCTCTTCGACATCTTGACGCCGCCGGAGAGCACCATCCCCTGGTTCAGCAGCGCGCTGAACGGCTCCGTGAAGGTGACGTAGCCGAGGTCGAACAGCACCTTGGTGATGAAGCGCGAGTACAGCAGGTGCAGGATCGCGTGCTCGACGCCGCCCACGTACTGGTCGACGGGCGCCCAGCGGTCGGCGTCGGCCGGGTCGAACGCCTTCGTGGCGTCGTTCGGCGAGAGGAAGCGCAGCCAGTACCAGGAGCTGTCCATGAACGTGTCCATGGTGTCGGGGTCGCGCGTGGCCGGGCTGCCGTCCACCGGGCTCGGCACGTTCGACCACTCCGTCGCGGCGGCCAGCGGCGACTTGCCCTTGGGCGTGAGGTCGAGCCCCGCGGTGTCGGGCAGCCTGACGGGCAGCTGGTCCTCCGGCACGCGGATCTCGTTGCCCTCCGCGTCGTAGACGATGGGGATGGGCGTGCCCCAGAACCGCTGGCGCGAGATGAGCCAGTCGCGCAGCCGGTAGTTCTTCGCCGCACGGCCTCGGCCCTCCGCCTCGAGCTGCTCGATGACGCGCTTGATGGCGGGCTGCTTGCTCAGGCCGTTGAGCGACCCGGAGTTGATGAGGCGGCCCTCGCCGGGGAGCGCGACGCCCGTGCGACCGGGCAGCACCTCCTCGAGGTCGGGCAGCTCGCCGTCCTCCGGGATGATGCGGATGGCGCCCGTGACGGGCTGCGTGGTGTCGACCACCACGCGCACCGGCAGGTCGAAGGCGCGCGCGAAGTCGAGGTCGCGCTGGTCGTGCGCGGGGACGGCCATGACCGCGCCCGTGCCGTAGTCGGCGAGGACGTAGTCGGCGGCCCAGACGGGGATCCGCTCGCCGTTGACCGGGTTGACGGCCGTGCGGCCGAGCGGGATGCCCGTCTTCGGACGGTCGGTCGTGGAGCGCTCGATCTCGTTGAGGCGCTGCGTGCGCTCGAGGTAGCCGCGGAACTCCTCGCGGACCTCGTCGGACGCGCCCTCGACGAGCTCGGCCGCGAGGTCGCTGTCGGGCGCGACCACCATGAACGTGGCGCCGTGCAGCGTGTCCGGGCGGGTGGTGAACACCGTGACGGGCTCGTCGCGGCCCTCGATGACGAAGTCGACCTCCGCGCCCACGGAGCGGCCGATCCAGTTGCGCTGCATGTTGAGCACCTTGGACGGCCACTTGCCCTCGAGCTGGTTGAGGTCGTCGATCAGGCGGTCGGCGTAGTCGGTGATGCGCAGGTACCACTGCGTGAGCTTCTTCTTGACGACGACGGCGCCGGAGCGGTCGGACGTGCCGTCCGGCAGCACCTGCTCGTTGGCGAGCACCGTCTGGTCCACCGGGTCCCAGTTGACCCAGCTGTCCTTGCGGTAGGCGAGGCCCTTCTCGTGCATCTTGAGGAACAGCCACTGGTTCCACGCGTAGTACTCGGGGTCGCTCGTGTGGAGCTCGCGCTCCCAGTCGAAGGAGAGGCCGTAGCGCTTCATCGACTGCTTCTGCGTGTCGATGTTCGCGTAGGTCCACTCGCGCGGGTCGACGCCGCGCTTGATGGCGGCGTTCTCCGCGGGCAGGCCGAAGGAGTCCCAGCCGATGGGGTGGAGGACGGTGAAGCCCTGCTGGCGCCAGTAGCGCGCGACCGCGTCGCCGATGGCGAACGCCTCGCCGTGCCCCATGTGGAGGTCGCCCGAGGGGTACGGGAACATGTCGAGGATGTACTTGCGGGGACGGGTGTCGCTCGCGTCCGGCGTGCGGAACGGCTGCTCGCGCTCCCACACCTCCGACCACTCGGCCTCGATGGCGCGGAAGTCGTAGGTGTCGCCGGGGGTGTCGGGGGTCTCGTGTGCCAAGGGCGCTCTCGATTCGATGCGGGGGTCGCGGCCGTCAAGGCCTCGACAAGACTAGTGACCCGGCCGGGGGGAACCCGCACGGGCGACGGGGTGGCGGATCAGGCCCCGGCGGCGGCCCTGGGGAGGGAGGACGGGAGACCCTCGACGCGTTCCGCGACCCGGCCCGCGGCCACGGCGGCCAGCAGCGGCGCGGCCTTCACGCGCACCTCCTCGAGCTCCTCCTCGGGCACCGACAGGGCCGTGATGCCGCCCCCGGCGCCCACGGTGGCGCGGCCGTCCGCGACGACGACCGAGCGGATCACCATGGCCAGGTCGGCACGTCCGTCGTCGCCGAACCAGCCGAACGCGCCCGCGTACACGCCGCGCGGCCCGCGCTCGAGGGCCCGGAGGATGCCGACGGCCGCGGACTTCGGGGCTCCCGTCATGGATCCGGCGGGGAACAGGGCGCGCACCGCGGCCACCGCCGTGACGCCGGGCACGAGCCGGCCCTCCACACGGCTGACGAGCTGGTGCACCTGCGCGTACGCCTCGACGGCGAAGAGGCTCGTGACGCGGACCGAGCCGAGCACGCACACGCGGCTGAGGTCGTTGCGCATGAGGTCGACGATCATCACGTTCTCCGCGCGCTCCTTGTCGCTCGCGAGCAGCTCGGCGCGGGCCCGCTCGTCGGCTGCCGGATCGGCGTGACGCGGCCGGGTGCCCTTGATGGGGAGCGTGCGCAGCGTGCCGCCCGCGTCCACCTCGACGAAGCGCTCGGGCGACGCGCTGACGAGCACGGTGCCGCCGATGCGGAGGAACCCGCCGTGGTGGGTGGGGCTGAGCGCGCGCAGGGCCAGGTGCACGCCCACGGGGTCGACCCGTCCGGGCATGCGCGCGGTGTTGGTGAGGCAGAGCTGGTAGGCGTCGCCGCGGCGGATGGACTCCTGGCACGAGCGGATGAGGGCGAGGTAGCCGTCGTCGTCGTGGCGCCAGACGGGGTCGGATCCCGGATCCGCGTCGGCGGGGCCGTGCGGTGGCGCCGCGGCGGCCCGACGGGGGTTCGCCGGGACGCCCGCGAGGTCGCCCTCGACGGCGTCGAGCCACGGGTCCCCCGCGCGCGCGACCGCCCAGACGGCGGAGGTGCCGTGGTCGAACGCGAGCAGGCGCTCCACCCGGAGGACGGCGGCGGCGGGCTCAGCATGCTCGGGCGCAGCATGCTCGGGCGCGGCATGCTCGGGCGCTGCGTGCTCGGGCGCGGCGCGGTCCGGGGCGTCCGCGACCGGCGCGTGGTGCAGCGGCACGGTCTCGGTCCAGGCGTCGTACGGGATCCAGCCGACCACGCCCAGCCGGAAGGCGAGGTCGGGTGGGAGGCCGTCGTCGAGGGAGGCGCCGGCGTCGAGGGAGGCGCCGGCGTCGAGGGAGGCGCCGGCGTCGGCGGCCGACGCGTGCGCCAGCAGCCCGGCCAGCCCGTCGAAGACGCCGTCCGGCCAGGCGGTGACGCTGCCCGCGCTCGCACCGAGGTAGCTCCAGCCCTCCCCCGCCGAGTCGTCGAGCCACGCGACGTCGCCCGCGGCCTCGTCGGCGAAGAGGGCCGTGAAGACGTCCTCGGGGTCGTGCCATCCGGCGATGCGGCGTCCCCGGACGGCCGTCCTCGCGTGCGCGAGCGCTCCGTCCATGCGCGGCCTCCCGGTGTCGTGGCCGCACCCTGTGGCCGCCTAGCCTCAAGGGTATGAGCTCCGAGCAGATCCTCCGGTGGACCCCCGCGGGCTGGGCGCCCGACGCCGCGGACGCGACCCGGGGAGGAGCCGAGGAGACGCGGCCCGCCGGGCACCGGGTCCTCGCGGCCGACTCGTTCCTGGTGGACGACGGGCGGGTCCTCGCGCTCGACGTGCACCGGCAGCGGTTCCTCGCGGCGCTCCGGACGCAGGCGGCCGCGGTGCCGGATCCCGCCGCCTTCCTCGACGCCGCCGTCGCCGCGCTGCCGCGCGCGGGCGCCTGGTTCCCCCGCGTGGAGGCGCTGCGCGGCCCGGACGGCGACGTCGCCCGCCTGCTCGTGCGACCCGCCCCCGAGCGCACCGCGACGGTCGTGCTGCGCGACCACGACGGGCCGGATCCGCGCACCCTGCCGCGCCTCAAGGGCCCGGACCTGCACGCGCTCGGCGCCCTGCGGAGCCGCGCGGCCCGGCACGGCGCGGGCGAGGCCGTGATCCTCGCCGACGACGGGACCATCGTCGAGGGCGCCTACAGCGCGATCCTGTGGTGGCACGGCGACGCGCTCGCGGTGGTCGAGGGCGACGTGCCGCGGATCGCGAGCATCACCGAGCGCAGCATCCTCGCGCTCGCGACCGCCCTCGGGGTCGATGTGCTGCACGACCGCGTTCGTCCCGCCGACCTCGACGGCCGCGAGGTGTGGGCCGTGAGCGCGCTGCACGGCATCCGCCTGGTGCGCGGGTGGATCGACGGCCCGGCCGTCGCCGCCGAGCCCGGCCGCGTGACCGCCTGGCGCGCGCGGCTCGACGCGCTGCGGCGCGAGCTGCCGGTGGGCTGAGTCAGCCAGCGGAGGGGAGGGTGCCCGCTCCCCCGATCGCGCCGAGCTCCACCGTCCGGTCGACGAGGTCCGCCGGCACGTCCGTGTGCGTGAGCAGCAGCACCCCGCGGCCCCGGTCGCGCGCGGCCTGCAGCACGTCGCGGAGGACGGCCCGGGCGCGGTCGGCGTCGACGTCCGCCGTGGGCTCGTCGAGCACCAGGATCGGGAAGTCGGCGAGGAGGGCCCGGGCCAGCGCGATCCGCTGCGCCTGGCCGCCGGAGACGAGCCCGCCCCGGTCGCCCACGCGCGCGTCCAGGCCGCCGCGATCGGCGGTCCAGCCCGCGAGCCCCACGCGGTCGAGTGCTGCGAGGAGCTCGTCGTCGGTCGCCTCCTCGCGGGCGAAGAGCAGGTTCTGCCGGATGCTCGCGTCGAACAGGTGCGGCGACTGCTCGCACAGGCCCACGATCCGCCGCACCTCGGAGGGCCGCCGCGACCGGGCGTCGACGCCGTCGAGCTCGTAGCCGCCCGTCGACTCGAGGAAGCGCACGAGCGCGGCGGCGAGCGACGACTTGCCGGATCCGCTCGGGCCGCGCACGACGACCGTCTCCCCCGGCCGCACCGCGAGCGAGACCGGTCGGAGGGCGTCGGCGTCCGCGCCCGGCCAGCGGGTGACGAGGTCGCGGATCACCAGGGTCGCGCCGCCGCGGGCAGCGGAGGGATCGGGGCCCGCCTGCTCCGGCTCCTCCGCCCGCTCCAGCGGGATCTCGGCGGGCACGACCGCCGGCGCGGCGCCCGCGACCCGATCCGCGCTCGTGCGCACCCGCGTCCACGCCTGCACCGCGAGCGGCACGGCGGTCGCCGACTCGACGAGCGCCAGCGGCACGAGCGCGGCGAGGACGAGCCACGCCGGATCCAGCGCGCCGGACGCGAGGCCGGGCACGCCCTGCAGCACGGTCCAGCCCGCGACCGCGCCCGTCCCGACGAGGACGACGCCCGTCGTCGCGCCCGTGGCCGCCGCGCTCCGCAGCTCCTCGCGGCGGAGCCGACGCGCGACCCGCTCGAGGTCCGCGAGCCGCGCGTCCACCGCCTGGAACGCCGTGAGCACGTCGAGGCCGCCGACGAGGTCGAGCACCCGGTCCTGCACGGCGGCGCGCAGCGGGGCGATCCGCGTCTCCGCGCGCCCCGCGAGCGCCCGCGTCGCGAGGACGCCGACGGCGAGCGCGACGGCGAGCACGAGGGCGAGCGCGATCCCGGCGGCCGGGAGCACGGCCGTCACCACGGCGACGCTCGCCGCCTGCACGAGCACCGACACGGCGAGCGGCTGCACGACGCGCAGCGGGAGGTCCTGGAGCCGGTCGACGTCGCCGACGAGCCGCGCGAGGAGGTCGCCGCGCCGGGTGTGCCGGAGCCCGGCCGGCGCGTGCGGCAGGAGCCGTTCGAACACCCCGACCCGCAGCGTCGCCAGGGCGCGGAACGCGGCGTCGTGGCTCGTGATCCGCTCCAGGTAGCGGAACGCGGCGCGCCCCAGCGCGAAGGCGCGGACGCCGACGATGGCCATGCCGAGGAAGAGGATGGGCGGCTGCTCCGACGCGCGCGTGATCAGCCAGGCCGAGGTCGCGAGGAGGGCGACCGCGCCCGCCGCGCTCGCGAGCCCCGCCAGCAGCCCGGGGAGCGCCCGGCGGAGCGGCGGCTGCGCGAGGCGGAGCACCTCGCCGCGGTTCACGGCGCCACCTGCGCGCGCCAGGCGGGCTCGGGAGTCGTGCGCGCGGGATCGGCGACGGCGCCGGCCCGCTCGTGCTCCGCGGGCCGCGCGCCGGGCGAGGGAGGCGCGGCGGCGGATCCCGGCGCCGCGAGCCGCAGCTCCTCGTCGGCGGCGTCCACGAGCGCCGGGCGGTGGGTCACGACGACGACGGCGCGGCCCTGGTCGGCGAGCGCGCGGATCCCCCGCGCCAGCCGCTCCTCCGCCGCCGCGTCGAGGGCGGAGCTCGGCTCGTCGAGGAGCACGAGCGGGCAGTCGAGGGCGAGCGCGCGGTGCACGGCGCGGGCGACGGCGACCCGCTGGGCCTGCCCGCCCGAGAGGCCCTGGCCGCCGACGCCGAGCACGAGGTCGGGGTCGATGCCGTCGGCGGCTGCGAGGGACAGGGCGCGCCGGACGAGCGCATCGTCCGGATCCGGGACGCCCAGCGCGACGTTCTCCCGCACCGTGCCGGCCACGAGGCCCGGCCGCTGTCCGGCCCAGGCAATCTCCGCGGGTGCCGGCCGCCGGAGCGCGGTCGGGTCCCCGTCGCCATCCGCCCAGCCGATGACGCCGCGCGCGGGCAGCTGCCCGAGCACCGCAGCGAGGAGCGACGACTTCCCGGCCCCGCTCGGGCCGGTCACCGCCGTCACGCAGCCTCGGCGGAAGCGCGCCGAGAGGCCGTCGACCACCGGCCGGTCGTCGTGCGCGACGACGAGGTCGCGGATCACGAGCTCGTCGTCCGGAGCCGCCTCGCCGGGCGCGGCGCCCGCGCCGTACCGCGCAGACCCCGGAGCGGGTGCGGCTGCGGCTCCGGCGGCGCGGGACGCCCGCCCCGCCCGCTCCGCGTCGAGGATCCCGAGCACGTCGTCCGCGGCCGCCACCCCCTCCGCGGCGGCGTGGAACTGCACGCCGACCTGGCGGATCGGCAGGAACGCCTCGGGCGCGAGCAGCAGCACGAACAGCCCCACCTCGAGGTCGAGCTGCCCGCCGATGAGCCGCACGCCCACCGACACCGCGACGAGCGCCACCGACAGGGAGGCGGCGAGCTCGAGCACGAAGCCGGAGAGGAACGAGATCCGGAGCACGCGCATGGTCTCGACGCGGTGCTCCTCGGTGACCCGCCGGATCCTCGCCGTCTGCCGCCGCGCCCGCCCGAACACCAGCAGGGTGGAGAGACCGTCGACCACGTCGAGGAATCCCGACGCCAGCTCGGTGAGCCGGACCCACTGACGCCGCTGCACCTCCCGCGTCGCCCAGCCGACCAGCACCATGAAGACGGGGATGACGGGCAGCGTCACGAGCACCGTGACGCCCGTGAGCGGGTCGGCGAGGAGCAGCACCGCGACGACGATCGGCGTGGCGAGCGCCGTGAGGATCAGCTGCGGCACGTAGCGCGCGAAGTACGGGTCGAGCGCGTCGAGGCCGGGGCCGATGACCGTGGCGACGCGGGCGCGGCTGCGGCTCGCGGTCCACACCGGGCCGAGGTCGACGACGGCCCGGAGCGCGCGCCGCCGCAGTTCCGCGACGACCTGCGCGGCCCCACGCGCACCGACCACGTCGAGCAGCCAGCCGGCGACGCCGCGGAGGACCGCCGAGACGACGACGAGCGCGAGCACGGGCGCGAGCTCCTCCGCGGTCCGCCCCGCGATCGCCCGCACGACCAGCTGCGTGAGCGACCAGCAGAAGCCCACGAGCGCCGCGGTCTGCACGATGCCCGCGAGGGCGCCGACGACGAGCATCGTGCGGGCGGCGGCGGACGCCCGCAGCAGCCGCGGATCCAGGGGCTTCACCGTGCGCCTAGTGGGCGGCCCGGCTGATCACGGCGCGCGTGATGCGCTTCCGGAACACCCAGTACGTCCACCCCTGGTACGCGAGGATCAGCGGCAGCGCGAAGCCCGCGGCCCACGTCATGATCGTCAGCGTGTACGCCGACGACGACGCGTTCGCGATCGTCAGCCCGTACGCCGGGTCGTTCGACGCCGGCATGACGAACGGGTGCAGCGCCGCGAACAGGCTGGCGACCGCGAGCGCGATAGTGGCCGCGAGCAGACCGAAGGCCCAGCGCTCCCGGCCGCGCACGTTGGCGAGGTACGACGCGACGAGCGCGACGGCGGCGAGCACCGAGATCAGCCCGGAGAGGGCCGAGCCGTGGGCCAGCGTGGTCCAGACGAGGAAGGTCGCCGCGACGACGATGGTGACGGCCCCCACCCGCATCGACAGCGCCCGGGCACGCGCCCGGATCGGCCCGTCCGTCTTCAGCGCCGCGAACTGCAGCCCGTGCACGAGGAACAGCGACAGCGTCGTGAGCCCGCCGAGGAGCGCATACGGGTTCAGCAGGTCGAGCGTGGAACCCGTGTAGTCGTGGCCCGCGTCCATCGGCACCCCGCGCACCACGTTCGCGAACACGACGCCCCAGAGGAACGCGGGCACGACCGAGCCGACCACGATCATCAGGTCGAAGGACCCGCGCCACCGGTCGGACGCCCCCTGGTGCCGGTACTCGAACGAGACGCCGCGGAGGATGAGCGTGATGAGGATCGCGAGCAGCAGCAGGTAGAAGCCGCTGAACATGGTGGCGTACCACTCGGGGAACGCCGCGAAGAGCGCGGCGCCCGCGACGATGAGCCACGTCTCGTTGAGGTCCCAGACCGGGCCGATCGCGTTGATGAGGACGCGCCGGTCGGTGTCGTCCTTCGCGAGGAACGGCAGGCTCATCCCCACGCCGAAGTCGAAGCCGTCGAGCACGAAGTAGCCGACGAAGAGGAAGGCGATGACGCCGAACCAGAGGGTGGGCAGGTCCATGTCAGTACACGCTCGCTTCCCGGGCGACCTCGCCCGTCACGGGATCCGGCTCCCGCTCGGGCTCCGGCCCGTGCTGCGCCGCCTTCAGGATGAGGCGGAACTCCACCACCGCGAGCGACCCGTAGACGAGCGTGAACGCGACGAGCGAGATCAGCACCTGCAGCCCGGTGACGTTGGGCGAGACGGCGGAGGACGTCTGCAGCAGGCTGAACACGATCCACGGCTGGCGGCCCATCTCCGTGAAGATCCAGCCGACCGTCATCGCGAGCAGCGGGAGCGGGGCGGCCCAGATGGCGACCCGCCACATCCACGGCCTGGTGATGCGGCGCCCGCGGCGCGTGAACCAGAGGCCCGCGACGGCGACGCCGATGGCCGCCATGCCGAAGCCCATCATCCAGCGGAACGCCCAGTAGGTGACCCAGATGGTGGGCGTGTAGTCGCCGGGGCCGTAGCTCGCCACGTACTGCGCCTGCAGGTCGTTGATGCCCTGCACGGTGCCGTCGAGCGTGTGCGTGGAGAGGAACGAGAGCAGGTACGGGATGCGGATGGAGAACAGCTCGCTGGAGCCGTCCGGCGTGCCCCAGGTGAAGAGCGAGAACGACGCGGCCGCTCCCGATGAGGTGTCGTAGTGCGCCTCGGCGGCCGCCATCTTCATCGGCTGCGTCTGCACCATGGCGAGGCCGAGCTGGTCGCCCGACAGGATCGTGAGCGCGCCGGAGACGACCATGAACCACATGCCGAACCTCAGCGCCGGCATCATCGTGTCGAGGTGCTGGTTGCGCGAGAGGTGCCAGGCGGCGACCGAGATGATCACGGCGGCCGCGCACATGAAGGCGGCGAAGATCGTGTGCGGGAACGCGGCGAGCGCGACCTTGTTCGTGAGGAGCGCCCCGATGTCGGTGAGCTCCGCGCGGCCGCGGACCTCGTCGATGCGGTAGCCCACCGGGTTCTGCATGAAGGCGTTGGCCGCGAGGATGAAGTACGCCGACAGGATCGACGCCGCCGACACCACCCAGATGGACGCCAGGTGCAGCCCCTTCGGGAGCTTGTCCCAGCCGAAGATCCAGACGCCGATGAACGACGCCTCGAGGAAGAACGCCAGCAGCCCCTCGAGCGCGAGCGGGGCACCGAACACGTCGCCGACGAAGCGCGAGTACTCCGACCAGTTCATGCCGAACTGGAACTCCTGCACGATGCCGGTGACGGTGCCCATCGCGAAGTTGATGAGGAAGATCCGCCCGAAGAAGCGCGTGAGGCGCAGGTACTCCTGCTTGCCGGTGCGCACCCAGGCGGTCTGGTACAGCGCGCAGACGACGGCCATGCCGATCGTGAGCGGCACGAAGAGGAAGTGGTAGACGGTCGTGAGGCCGAACTGCCAGCGGGAGAGGACGAGCGGGTCGAGGAGCTCGTTCACGAGCGGGTCCCGCTCCGGGCGGCGCCCGTGCGGCGCGGATCCCGCGGGACCGACGCGTGCGACGGACGGGCGGCCGGGAGCCGGCTCGCGTGCGGGTGGTCGGCGGGGGCGGGATGCGGTGTCATGGCGACCGGCTGCGCTTCCTGTGGAGGGTGGATCGTGCGGTTCGAGGCTCCATCGCGACGCCTCCATTCTACGACTTGTAGACGATCGGCGCGAGGGGCGCGGCGGATCCCGGTCGGGCCGCGTTCGCCCGACGGCGGCGCGCGCGACACCCGGCGTTCATCCGGCCGGGCGAGCCTTCGAGGACGCATCCGGTCGGCGTCGACCCGGTGCGCCCGCGTCCACGCGCGGCCCGCCGGGTCGCGCCTCCGCCGGATCCGATCCGCAGCACCCGGCCCCGCACGACCCGAACCGCACGACGACCGAAGGGCCGCCATGAACTCCTCCGCCCCCGCACCCCGGGCCTCCGGCCTCGCGACGGGATCCGCCGCTGCGGCTCCCGCGACCGCGTCCGCCTACGTCGGCGTCCTCGTGGCCGACGGCGCCCTGCTCGCCGGGCGCGTCGCCGAGGCCGCCGAGCGCGTCGTGGCCGAGGCCCCCGAGCGGTACGACGCACGCACCGCGTCGGTGCAGGACGTGCTCGTCGTGGCCCTCGCCCTGGTGGCCGGCGGGCTCGACGTCCGCGACGCCGCCCAGCACGCGGTCGCCGGGGATCCCGCACCCGTCATCCAGGCGCTGCACTCGCTCGCGGGGCGCGGCGGCGTCGAGCCGTACCTCCTCCGCAACGGCCTCGAGGTGCACCACTTCCACGCGCTGCGGGACGCCGTCGTCGCCGTCGGCGCGCGCGAGCTGGACGAGTCGCAGGACTGATCCGCGCCGCGCCCCTCCTACTGGGGCCAGCCCGGTGTGTCCGCATAAATGAGGACCGGCTAGAGTCGTCTACGAGCAGACGGCCCTTACCCCCCTGGGGCCGATGCTCGCAACCCGACGAGCGCGTCCGTCCATCCCCCCCGGGCGGACCGCTCCCGGACCACGACGGCCTCCTCTCCCCCGAAGGAACCCGGGCCGTCGGAGAGAGGCCCGGCACCGTGCGGCGTTCCCGCGCCCCGTGCCGGGCCTCTCGACCGTCCGCCGCCTCAGGCGCGGGGCGCGTCCTCGAGCGGGAGGTGCAGGATCGCGAGGTCGAGCGACCGCCCGAACTTGACGCCGATTCCGGGCAGGAGCCCCACCCGACGGAAGCCGAGCCGCTCGTGCAGCCGGATGGATCCCGCGTTGCCGGCCTCGATGTCCGCGAACATCGCGCGCTTCCCGGCCGCCTTCGCGTGCGCGATGAGCCCCTCCACGAGCGCCCGGCCGATGCCCTGCCCCTGGAAGCCCTCGCGCACGTAGACGGAGTCCTCTACGGAGAAGCGGTAGCCGGACTTCTCCCGCCACTGCCCGTAGGTGCCGTACCCCGCGACGCGCCCGTCGACGTCGGCGATGAGGATCGGGTCGCCCGCCGCCGTGGTCTCCTCGTACCAGCGCTCGCGCTCGGCGCGGTCCACGGGCTCGTCCATCCAGAGGGCCGTGCCGTGCAGGATGGCGTCGTTGCGGATGTCCAGCAGGTCGTCGATGTCGCGGGGCTCGGCGGGGCGGATCAGCATCCCACCAGGGTATCGGCGCGGTCGTCGCCGGCCCACGAGTGCGGCAGGATCGATGCATGCACTGCACCATCGCGCCCGTCCCCGGGGACGACGAGGACGCGACCCTCCTCCGGCCGGCCCCGCACGCCGTGCGGTCCTCCGCGCGCGAGGGCTCGGCGGCGATCCCCCGCTCCGGCGCCTCCGCCGGATCCGCGCGCTCGCGCTGCTCCGGGCTGACGCTCGCGTGAGGCGCCCCCTGCGGTCGATCCGGCTCCTCGCGCTCTCCTCGCATCCGGGTCCGACGGCCACCGTCACCGTGCTCGCGGCCGGCCTCGCCGCGGCCCTCGGGTTCGCGCCCGGGCGCGTCGCCGCCGTCGCGGTGGCCGTGCTCCTCGGGCAGCTGTCGATCGGGCTGTCCAACGACTGGATCGACGCGGGCCGCGACCGCCGTGTCGGCCGCACCGACAAGCCGGTCGCGCGCGGCGAGGTGACCGTGGCCGAGGTGCGCGTCGCCGCGCTCGGCACGGCGGCCGCCTGCCTCGCGGTGTCCGCGCTGCTGGGGCCGGCCTTCCTCGTCGCGCACGTGGTGCTGGTCGGCGCGGGCTGGGCCTACAACGCGGGGCTCAAGCGCACCGCGGCGAGCGTCGTGCCGTTCGTCGTGGCCTTCGGGATCCTGCCGACCGTGGTGGCGCTCGGTGGCCCGGATCCGCTGCCCGCCGCCGCCTGGGCCGTCGCCACGGGCGCGGTGCTCGGCGTCTCCATCCACTTCACCAACGTGCTCCCCGACCTGGAGGACGACGCGCGGACGGGCGTGCGCGGCCTGCCGCACCGGCTGGGCCGCGTGCCGTCGGGCCTGGTCGCCTTCGGGGCGCTCGCCCTCGGCGCGGTGGTCGCGTCGGTCGGGCCCGTGCTCGCCGATCCCGCGCACGCCGTGACGCCGCTCGCCGTCGCGGGTCTGGTCGCGATGCTGGCGATCGCGGCGTGGGGCGCGGTGCTGGTCGTCACGCGACCACCGGGTCGGCTCCTGTTCCGGCTGATCATGGCGGCGTCGCTGCTGCTCGTGGCGCTCGTCGCGGCGAACGCCACGCAGCTCACCTGATCCGCGCGCCCGCGTCCCTGCCCATGGCGTAGACGGACGCGAGCCCGGCGGCGGCGGGCGACGCGAGGACCGCGCGGAGCCCGGCGTCGCGCACGACCCGCGTGAGGCCGCGGACCGGCCGGCCGAGCGCGGTGTTGATCTCCGACTGCACCGCGGCGCGTCGGGCGCTCGACATGCGGTCGCGCTCCCAGCGGGCGATGCGGTGCGCGTCCGGCACGCCGTCGCGGGAGCGGACGGCGTCGACCAGGATCGGCGCGAGGGCGTCCGCGTCGAGCCAGCCGAGGTTCATGCCCTGGCCGCCGATGGGGCTGATCTCGTGGGCCGCGTCGCCGATGAGCAGCGCGCGGCCGGCGGACATGCGACGCGCCAGACGCCGCCGTACGCCGAACCCGCTGACGGGATCGAGGTCCGCGGCGCGTACGACGTGGCCGGTGCGCGCGCGCACCGCCGCGGCGACGATCTCGGCCGGATCGCCGTCCCCCTGTCCGGCGCGCACGCCGACGACGAAGCGGCGCATGCCGCCGGGCAGCGGGAACGACTCGACGACGCCGTCCGGGTGCAGCGTGATCACGGCGTCGTCGCCGCCGTCCGTGGTGTCGGGCGCGTCGCCCATGAGGAAGCGGTCGGGCAGCGGGCGCTCGTCCACGCCGATGCCGAGGAGGTCGCGGACCCGGCCGCGCGTGCCGTCGGCGCCGATCACGAGGCGCGCCGTCGCCTCGACGAGCCGGCCGTCCGCGTCCTGGCCCGTCGCGCGGACGCCGCCGCCGGGCGCCTCGACCGGATCCGCGTCGAGCCCCGTGAGCGTCACGCCGCGTCGGAGCGCGTCCGGGGCGAGCGCGGCGAGGCGGCGGGCGAGGATCGCCTCGGTGCGCCACTGCGGCAACGCCGCCACGTACGGGTGCGTGGCGGACGCGCCGGCGAAGGACACCCGGCCGATCGCGCGACCGCGCGCCATCGCGATGCCGTTCCGCACGAGCACCGCCTCGGCGACCATCTCGTCGGCCACGCCGAGGCGGTCGAACGCGTCGAGGGAGGGCGCGTGGATGCCGATGGCCCGGGACAGCCGCGCGGGCTCGGGCCGCGCCTCCCAGACGCGCACGTCGAGGCCAGCCTGCGCGAGGAGCGCCGCGAGGTGGATCCCCACGGGCCCGCCGCCCACGACCAGCGCGTCGCGCGGGCTCACCGCGTCGCGCCCCGCGCCGAGGGGTCGCGCACCAGGAGCAGCCGGCAGGGCACGGCCCCCTCGACGCGCCAGCCGTCCGGCACGCGCAGCGCGAGCTCCACGGGCGTCCAGCTGCGGCGGATCGAACGCAGCCCGTCGACGTGCACGAACGAGCCCCGCGCCACCAGCCGGGACAGCGGACCGTAGACCGCGTACGCGAGCCGGCTCCGCGCGATGTCGCCGTGCATCGCGCGCGGGGCGAGCGCCGCGGAGTCCGCGAGCAGCGCGTCGAGGGCGGCGTCGTCGAGATGGTGCAGCACGTGGTTGCTCGTCACCAGGTCGAAGCGGCGGCCCTCGGCGACGAGGTCGGCGCTCGACGCCCGGAGGAACGTCAGGTCGGGATCCGCCGGCAGGTCGCGCGTGAACGCGGCCGCGCGGGGATCGGGGTCGATGCCCGTCACGCGCAGCCGCAGCCCGTCCCGGCGCGCCCACCGGACGAGGGCGACGGGCACGTCCCCGCCGCCCGAGCCGATGTCGAGGAGCGTCGTCTCCCGCGCCGGGGACAGCAGCGGGCGGATCCGGGACCGGTACACCCCGCGCCACCCCGCCACGACGCGGTTGACGAGCGCGAAGCGGGCGTACGTGCGGTCGAGCGCCGCGGGGTCGCAGTCGGGGTCGTCCATCAGCTCGGTGAGGCCGACGTCGCGACGGGACAGGTCCATCAGGCGATGCGGCGGGTCATCAGCGACGTCTCGACCGTGAGCCCCGGTCCGAACGCCATGGCGCACACGCGACCGGCACCCGCGCCCGGGACGGCGACGGGTGCGGCCAGCTCGCTGCCGTCCACGCCCGGGACGTCCGCGGGCGGGGTGCCGTGCAGGATCCGCTGGAGCACGAACAGCACGGTCGCGCTCGACATGTTGCCGACCTCGGCCAGCGTCGACCGCGATGCCTGGAGCTGGCGGGGCGCGAGCGCCAGCCGGTCCTCCACGCGGTCGAGGATGCTGCGCCCGCCCGGGTGGATCGCCCAGTCCTCGATGTCCGCGGGCGCGACGCCCCGGAGCGCGGGCACCTGCGCCCACAGCGGCTCGAGCGCGCCCGTGATGTGCTCGTCGATGATCTTCGGCACGTAGCTGGAGAGCACCATGTCGAAGCCCTGGTCGCCGATGGTCCACGCCATGTCGTCCTCGCCGACGGGCGTGAGCACGGTCTCGAACGCGTCGAGGTCGAGCACGGTGGAGCCGGCGGGCGCGGGCCGCGCGGTCACGATCGCGGCCGCGGCCCCGTCGCCGAACACGGAGGACGCGACGATGGTGTCCGCATCGTCCGAGGAGTGCAGGTGCAGGGAGCACAGCTCGACGCACACGACGAGGACGACGGCATCCGGGTCGGCGGCGCAGAACTGCGACGCCATGCGGAGCGCGGGGAACGCCCCGTAGCAGCCCATGAAGCCGAGGTGGAAGCGCTGGGTGGACGCGCCGAGGCCGAGGCCGCGGACCACGGCGTAGTCGGGGCCGGGCGCGTAGAAGCCGGTGCAGGACACGGTGACGACGTGGGTCACGTCGGACGCCTCGATGCCGGCCGCCTGCTCGACCGCCTGACGCGCCGCGCCGAGCAGCAGCGCGGGGGCCTCGCGGATGTACGTGTCGTTGCGGGCGCCGGTGCCGGGCGTGAGGATCCGGCCGGTCCCGCGGTCGTAGAACACCGGCTCGTCCGCGTGCGGCCCGGCCGGAGCGTCGGCACCCGCCATGCCGGGCGCGGTGCCGAGCTCGTCGATGACCGTGTGCCGCGTGCGGATGCCGGACGCCCCGAACGCCGCCGAGACGAGCCGCGTCCCGAGGCGGCTGAGCTCGGGCTGGCTCCCGAACAGGTCGCGCACCCCCTCCTGCGCGAGGACGGTCGGCGGGACCTCCGTCGCGATGGAGCGGATCGACGCGGTCAGCGTCGGCCGCCGGAGACGACGGCGGCGCCCACCGCGATGACGACGGCCACGGCGCCCGCGCCGATCGAGGCGGCGAGGGCGGGGTCGTTCCGGGTGAAGGCGCGCGTGCGGGCCGTCACGTCGTCGGTCGTGCTGCGGACGCGCGCGACGACGTCGTCGCGGATGCCGCGCACGCGGCCGGACGCCTCGGCCTTCAGGTCCGACGCCCGGGCCGGCACGTCGAGCGCGGTCTCGAGCTCGCGGACGGTGCGGGCGAGCTCGTCGCGGCCGGAGCGGATGTCGCGCTTCAGCTCCTCGGGGCTGCGCTTGGGCGCGGGCGGGATGTCGGCCCCCTGCCCGTGCGGGGCCGACTCGGCGACGACCTTGTGCTTGCGCACCTCGCGGGCCACGGTCGTCACGGCACCGAGCACGCTCACCTCGCCGGTCGGGGACTTCTTCTTCTTCGCCATGCGCGGGCTCCTGCCGTCGGGAAAGGACATCGGTGGGTCCATTGTGCTCCGCCGCGTGCACGGCGGAGCGCGATGCGACGAGGGGCCGGCGCTCGTGCGTCGGCCCCTCGTCGCGGGACGGGCCTCTCGGCCCGGTCGGCTCCTCCTAGAAGAGGGCCTTCTCCTTCAGCCAGTCGGAGGCGATGGCGGCGGGCTCCGCCTTCTCGTCCCCCTGGTTGCGGCGGTTCATCTTCGTGAGGTCCTCGGTGGTCAACGCGGCCGAGACCTTGTCGAGGATCGAGGTGATGTCGGGGTTCATCTTCGCGGTCTTCACGAGCGGCACGACGTTCTGCGCCTTGATGAGGTTCTCGGGGTCCTTCAGCGTGACGAAGCCGTTGTCGAGGATCGACGGCGTGGTCGTGTAGATGTTCGCCATGTCGACCTGGCCGTCGAGGAGCGCCTTGACGGTGTTGGGGCCGCCCTGGTCCTCGATGGTGACGAGGCTGGCATCGGCGCCGTAGACGCTCGTGAGCCCGGGGATCCCGTACTCGCGCTCGCCCAGCACCGCGCCGCCGCCCACGCGGACCGTCTTGCCCTTGAGGTCGGACAGGCTCGTGACGCCGTTGGCCGCGGAGTACTCCTTGGTGACGTTGTAGGAGTCCTTGTCCTCGGCGGGCGACTCGTCGAGCACCTCGAAGCCGTCGGGGAGGGCGGCGCCGAGGGCGGAGTAGACGTCGTCGCTGGAGGCGGCCGTCGAATCGGTGTCGTACGCCGCGAGCAGGTTGCCCGTGTACTCGGGGATGAGGTCGATGGACCCCTCCTCGAGCGCCTTGAGGTAGACCTCGCGCTCGCCGATCTGCAGGTTGCGCGTGACCTTCACGTCGTTGGCCTCGAGGGCCTGCGCGTAGACCTCCGCGAGGATGACGTTCTCGCCGAATGCGGCTGATCCCACGGAGATGGTGTCGCCGGGCGCCGCGGAGCCCTGGCCGCCCGAGGTGTCGAGGGGGTCGCCGGACGCGCAGCCGGCGAGGGCCATCGCGGTGCCCAGCGCGACGGTGCCGACGAGGAGCCGGCGGGTGATGCTGTGGGACATGTGCTGTGTTCCTTTCAGGAGGTGGTGCTGACCGCGTGCCTCGACGAGGCGTGCGGTGAGTCGGGGGTGCGTCCCGCGGCGGCGACGACGCCGCGGGGGATGACGAGTCGCTGCACGACGGCGAACACGCCGTCGACGACGAGCGCGAGGGCCGTGACGAGGATCGATGACGCCAGGAGGAGCGGGAAGTCCCGCGTGGTGAGGCCGGTGAAGATGTCGCGCCCGAGGCCGCCGAGGCCGAGGAAGGCGCCCAGGGTGACGGTGCTCACCACCTGCAGGGTCGCCGCGCGGAACCCGCTGATGATGAGCGGCAGGGCCAGGGGGATCTCGACCCGACCGAGGATCTGCCGTTCCGTCATCCCCACCGCGCGGGCGGCGTCGATGGCGGGCCGGTCGACGGCCTGGATCCCGGCGTACACGCCCGCGAGGAGCGGGGGGATGCCGAGGACGGAGAAGGTGAGGATCGGCCCGGTGAGCCCGATGCCGAACAGGAGGCCGAGGAGCACCAGCACGCCCAGCGTAGGCAGCGCGCGCAGCCCCCCGGAGAAGGCGACGGCGACGTTGCGTCCACGACCCGTGTGCCCGATGTAGAGCCCGGCGGGCACGGCCACGAGCGCCGCCAGGCCCATGGCGAGGCCGGTGTAGGAGAGGTGCTCGAGGAGGCGCGTGCCGTATCCGGTGCCCCCGCCCCACCTGGAGCCGTCGAGGAGGAGGCCGAACGCCTCGGCGAAGAGGTTCACGAGGCGCTCGCATCCGTGACGAGGGCGGCGCGGCGGGCGGAGCGCGACCGCGCGCGGAGGGAGGGCGTGCTGGCCCACGGCATGAGGAGCCGACCGGCGATGACCAGCAGGAGGTCGAAGACGAGGGAGATGAGGAGGATGCCGACGATCCCGGTGAGGATCTCCGTGTAGAACTGCCGCCGGTACCCCGAGAGGATCATCGTCCCGAGGCTCTGGATGCCGGACAGCGACCCGACCGTCACCATGCTGACCGTGCTCACCGAGACGACCCGGAGGCCGGCGAGCAGGACGGGCCCGGCCAGGGGCAGCTCCACGCGCCAGAAGCGCCCCCATCCGGCGTAGCCCATCGCGGTGGCGGACTGCGTGACGTCCTCGGGGACGGACGCCAGGGCGTCCGCGGTGATCCGGATCATGAGCGCGACGGCGTACACGCTGAGGGCGACCACGACGTTGAGCGGGTCGATGATGGTCGTGCCGATGATCGCCGGGATGGACAGCAGCAGGGCGATGGACGGGATCGTGTACAGCGCGCCCCCGACCGCGAGCAGCGAGCCGCGCGCCCGTCGGTAGCGGTTCGCCAGCCAGCCGAGCGGCAGCGAGATCACGAGTCCCAGGATGATGGGCGTCGCCGACAGCGCCACGTGCGCGACGGCCAGGTCGAGCACCGTCTGGATGTTCGCGAGGACCCAGTTCACGCGGGTCCCGCACCCTGCGCCGGAGCACCGGGGGCGTGCGCGGCCCCCGCCTCGGTCCGGGCGGCGCGGTCCTCGTCGTCGAGCACGCCGACGAGGCGCCCGTCGCGGTCGACGAGCACGCGGCCGGTGCCGGTGTCCTCGAGGTGGAGCGCGCGCTTGCCCTTGTCGGCGCCCACGAAGTCGCGGACGAAGTCGTTCGCCGGGGCCGAGAGGATCTCCTGCGGCGTGCCCTGCTGGGCGATGCGGCCGCCCTTCTCGAGGATCACGACCTGGTCCCCGAGGAGGAAGGCCTCGTCGATGTCGTGCGTGACGAAGACGACGGTCTTGTCGAGCTGCGTCCGGAGGCGGATCAGCTCCTGCTGCAGGTCGTCGCGCACGAGCGGGTCGACGGCGCCGAACGGCTCGTCCATGAGCAGGATGTTCGGGTCGACCGCGAGCCCGCGGGCCACGCCCACGCGCTGCTGCTGACCGCCGGAGAGCTGGGACGGGTAGCGGTCGGCCATCGAGCGGTCGAGGCCGACGGTGTCCATGAGCCGGAGCGCGTCCTCGCGCGCCTTCCGCTTGTCGACGCCCGTGAGGCGGGGCACGGTCGCGATGTTGTCGACGACCCTGCGATGCGGCAGGAGGCCCGAGTTCTGCATCACGTAGCCGATGCTGCGGCGGAGCTTGACGGCGTCCTGGGTCGCGATGTCGGTGCCGTCGATCTCGATGCGGCCGCTCGTGGGATCGACCATGCGGTTGATCATGCGCATGAGTGTCGTCTTGCCGCAGCCCGAGGACCCGACGAGGACCGTCGTGGTCCGCGAGGGGACGACGAGGCTGAAGTCCTCGATCGCGAGCGTGCCGTCCGGGTACTGCTTGCGGACGTGGTGGAACTCGATCATGGGTGGCTCATTCCTCGTAGGCACTACGAATCGACACTTGCCAGGCACACCAGCGAACCACGCCCGCCGCGGTTCGGCCGCACCGGCGGCTCCCCTGACGCCACTTCGTAACAAATGGACGCTCGCCGGACAGCCCACCGGACGCGGGCCGTGGACCCGGGCATCCGGGGCGTCGGCCAGGATGGAGGGCATGACGCGCATCCTCGCCCGGGCCCTGTCCGCCGACGACCTGGTCGCCCTGCTCGACGTCGACCACGCGGGCGACGCCGTGCCCGCACCCTCCTGGCGCATCCAGCCGGGCCAGCGCGTCGCCGTCCTGGTGGACACGCTCCCCCGCCGCGCCGAGGGCGACACGGAGGACCAGGTGCCCGTCCGCCGGCTCGAGTCCGCGCGCTGGGGCCTCGTCCCGGCCGGATCCCCGGGGCCGGACCAGGTCCCGCCGCTCGCCGAGGTCCCCGCCGAGTCCCTCGCCTCCCGGCCCGAGCTCCTGCCGGCGCTCGTCTCCCGGCGCGCGGCCGTCCCCGTCTCCGGCTACTACGAGCACCACGAGACCGACGACGGGCTCCGCACGCCCTACCTCGTCGGCGCGGGTGACGGCGTCGTGCTGCTCGCGGCGCTGTACGAGTGGTGGCGGGATCCGTCGCGCGCCGCCGACGACCCGGCCCGCTGGGTGCTGAGCTGCGCCGTCCTCACCCGGCCCGCGGCCGGCACGGTGGAGGCGCTGTCCGAGCGCATGCCCGTGGTGCTGTCCCCCGACGTCGTCGAGGAGTGGCTCGACCCCACGGCGGAGGGCTCGCCCGACCTGCTGCGCGCGGTGGCCGCGCAGGCCGAGGACGTCATCGAGGAGCTCGCGATGGACGAGGTCGGCCCCGGCGTCGACCAGGGCGCGCCGGACACCGCGGCGCTCGCCCGCCCGGTGTGATGGGCGTCCCGCTCCGCCCGGGTCTGCTTGACTGAGCGCGTGGCCCCCTCCTCGAAGAAGAAGAAGCACGCGACCCGCACGCTCCTCGAGTCCCCCGCCGCCGCACCCGTCCTGCACCGGGCGGCGCGCATGGAGGACCGCATCCACGAGATCCGCGAGGGCCGCGCCCGCAAGCGGGGCCTCCAGCCGACCGTCATCCCGTACGCGGGCTACGGATCCGTCCGGTGGGTGCGCGTGCTCTGCCGCGTCCTCCTCACCGACCCGAAGAGCAAGCGCGCGCTGGCCGGCGACAAGGTCGTCCGCGGCTGGCGGAGCTTCACCAGCGTGCCGCTCACCGACGTCGACGTGGTCGTCGAGATCGACGGCACCGAGCACCACGTGCGGGCCGACCGCGGCGGCGTCGTCGACACGGTCGTCGAGGCGGCGCTGCCGAGCGGGTGGCACACCATCCGCATCCGCTCCGAGGGGTCGGAGACCGTCGAGGCCCCGGTGTTCATCGTGGGCGACGACGTGCGCACCGGGATCCTCAGCGACGTCGACGACACCGTCATGGTCACCGCGCTCCCCCGGCCCTTCCTCGCCGCGTGGAACACGTTCGTGCTCGACGAGCACGCGCGGACCCCCACGCCCGGAATGGCCGTGCTCTACGAGCGCCTGCGCGTGCGGCATGCGGGCTCGCCCGTGCTGTACCTCTCGACCGGCGCCTGGAACGTGGCGCCGACGCTCACCCGCTTCCTGTCGCGGAACCTGTACCCGCCGGGCCCGATCCTCCTCACCGACTGGGGTCCCACGGTCGACCGCTGGTTCCGCAGCGGCATGGAGCACAAGCGGCTGAACCTCCAGCGGCTCGCCGAGGAGTTCCCGCGCGTCAAGTGGATCCTCGCGGGCGACGACGGCCAGCATGACGAGCTGCTCTACGGCGAGTTCGCGGAGCGGAACCCCGACAACGTGAAGGTCGTGCTCATCCGCCAGCTCAGCGCCGGCGAGGCCGTGCTGGCGGGCGGCCGCGCCAAGGCCGAGGAGCGGGCGCTCGACAGCAGCGTCCCGTGGGTCTACGCCCCGGACGGCGCGAGCCTCCTCGCCCAGCTCGACGACCTCGGCCTCGCCGACGACTCCGGCACCCGCATCGGCACCTAGTCCCCGCACCACGACGAGGGCCCCGCAGGAGATCTCCTGCGGGGCCCTCGCGTGTGCGGGTGGATCAGACGGCGTCGGTGAGCGCCTGGAACTCGTCGTCGGTGAGCTCGATGGCCGCCGCGGCGATGTTGTCCTCGACGTGCCCGACCGACTTGGTGCCGGGGATCGGCAGCATCACGGGCGAGCGGCGCAGGAGCCAGGCGAGCGCGAGCTGCGACGGGCTCGCGTCGTGCTGCTTCGCGAGGGCGTCGAGCGGGCCGCCGTCCTTCGCGAGCTCGCCGGTCGCCAGCGGGAACCACGGGATGAACGCGAGGCCCTCGGCCTCGGCGTACTCGAGCAGCGGCTCGGCGTCGCGCTTGGCGAGGTTGAAGAGGTTCTGCACGGAGACGATCTCGGCGATCTCCCGCGCCGCCTTCACATCGTCGACGGAGACCTCGGACAGGCCGATGTGGCGGATCTTGCCCTCGGACTGCAGCTCCTTGAGCACGCCGATCTGGTCCTCCAGCGGCACGGCCGGGTCGATGCGGTGCAGCTGGTACAGGTCGATGCGCTCGAGGCCGAGGTGGCGGAGGCTCAGCTCGGCCTGCTGGCGCAGGTACTCGGGGCGGCCGACAGGGCGCCAGTCGCCGGGGCCGGGGCGCGTGAGCCCGCCCTTGGTCGCGACGACGACGTCATCGGCGTACGGGTGGAGCGCCTCCTTGAGGAGCTCCTCGGCGACGAACGGGCCGTAGGAGTCGGCGGTGTCGAAGAACGTGACGCCGAGCTCGGCGGCGCGGCGGATGACGCGGACGGCCTCGGCCGGGTCCGCGGGGGCGCCCCAGACGCCCTCGCCGGTCAGCTGCATGGTGCCGTAGCCGAGACGGACGACGGGCAGGTCGCCGCCGATGGTGAACGTGCCGGATGCGCCGGCTGCGGTGGTGGTGTCGGTCATGTGGACCCTCCTCGGGTGTCGATGACGAGGGAGGCGTCTGCCGCCCTCGGGACCCTGGTGCCAACGCACGGGTCGCCGGATCCATGCCCGATGCGCGTGACGAGCACGAGACCCTCAGGCTCCGGTGGAGGGTGAGGCGGATCCGCCCGCTCCCCTCGTGGATGTCGGCGCGCGTTCCTACACTCGGACCAGACGTTCGAACACCCGTTCGAACGCACGAGGCGCGGCCGGCGCGACGACGGGAGGAGCGGCATGATGCGGATCGACGAGGACGTGGAGGTCGAGCTCTCGGGAGACGGCTCGCCGCTGCGGTTCACCTGGCGGGGCGTCGTGTACGGCGTCGTCAGCTCGCCCGAGCGGTGGATCGCGCGGGTCGACTGGTGGCAGCGCACGGGCCGCGCGCCCCGCGGCGCGAGCGGGCACCTGCTCGAGCTCCGGATGTGGCGCGTCGAGGCCGTGCCGCTCACCACGGGAGCGCGCCGGGTCGACGGGTCCTTCGACCTGAGCGTCGACGGGCGCGGCAGGTGGTCGCTCGTCACGGCGTCGGACGAGGAGCTCGACACGCGCCTGTTCGCCTGAGCGCGGCTGTGGGTGACGCGGGGAATAGCCGACGGCGTCCCGGCCTTGGACCCCTCGGCGCCGCGCACGGCGTCGGCACGCGGTCACCCGGATCGCGGCGCACGGAGGGACCCGGCATGGCGGCACTCGAGTGGCTGTTCGACGCGCAGCTCCGCATCGGCGACCAGGTCGTGCTCTGGCGCGAGATCGTCGGCAACCTGTTCGGCCTGGCCAGCGCGCTCGGCGGCATGCGCCGCAAGGTCTGGGCGTGGCCCGTCGGCATCGTCGGCAACGTCCTGCTCTTCACCGTCTTCCTCGGCGCCGTCTTCGGCACGCCGAACCCCGTGAACCTGCTCGGCCAGGCCGGGCGCCAGATCATGTTCATCGCCGTGTCGGTCTACGGCTGGCACCGCTGGCAGCAGGCCCGGCACGGCGGCGCGCCCGTCGTCCCGCGCTGGGCGTCCGGCCGCCAGCGCGCGCTGCTCGTGGTCGCGCTCGTCGGCGGCACCGCGCTCCTCACGCCGCTGTTCCGCGCGCTCGGCTCCTACGAGCCCGTGTGGGCCGACGCCTGGATCTTCGTCGGCTCGCTCCTCGCCACCTACGGCATGGCGAAGGGCTGGGTCGAGTTCTGGCTCATCTGGGTGGCGGTCGACCTCGTCGGCGTGCCTCTGCTCGTGGGCGCCGGGTACTACGCGTCCGCGTTCATGTACGTCTTCTACGGCGCCTTCACCCTCACGGGCTTCTTCGTGTGGATGCGCGCCCGCGGCACCGCGGCGCCCGCGGTCGAGACGGCGTTCCCGGATCCGCGCGTCGTCGAGGCGCCCGCCGACCGCTAGGTCGAGGTCGGCCCGGTCGGCGATTCCCCGGTCGGCGATCCCCCGGTCGGCGAGCCCGCGGTCAGCGACCCTGGCCGTTGGAGCAGGTGCTCTGCGCCGCCGTCTGCCCGGTGATGCTCGGGTCGAGCACCTCCGAGGTCGGGGTGGGCGGCGTCGTCGGCGACGCGCCCTCGGCGGGCGGCGCGCCTTCGGCAGGCGGCGCGGCCTCGGCAGGCGGCGCGGCCTCGGCGGGCGGCGTCGGGGTCCCCGCGCCCGGCACGCTGCTGCCCGGCACGCTGCCGGCATCGTCGCTCGGAGCCGGCTGGCCGAGCGAGAAGTCCGCGTCGGAGGCGAGCAGGCTCACGAGCTGCGCGGCCGCCGCCTCGTCCGGCTGCACGCGGCCGTTGGCGAGGACCGCGCCCGGGTACTGGAGGAACACGACGTCGTCGAGCGGGATGTCCTTGAAGGTCAGCGCCACAGACACGAGGGTGTCGAGGTCGGCGAGCGACGTCGACAGCTGCATGTTGTCGACCACGGCGCGCGCGATGCCGTAGAGCTTCGCCGGGTTCGTGAGCGTGTCCGCGCTCTTGATCGTGCGGACGAGCGCGCTGAGGAAGACCTGCTGGTTGCCGATGCGCGAGATGTCGCTGCCGTCGCCCACGCCGTAGCGCGTGCGGAGGAACTGCACCGCGTCCTTGCCCTGGAGGGTGTGCGGGCCCGGATCGAGCGCGAGGTCGGTCTTCCTGTCGTAGATCCCGTTCGCCACGCAGACCTCGACGCCGCCGACCGCGTTGGACATCTCCACCACGCCGTTGAACTGCACGACCCCGCCGTACGGGATGTCGAGTCCCGTGAGGCCCTCGACCATCCGCACGGTGCACTCGAAGCCGCCGCGCGTCAGCGACTCGTTGAGCTGGGCGCGCGCGCTGGCCGGGTACTTCGTGCCGTCCGGTCCCTCGCAGGCGGGGATGGGGACGAGCATGTCGCGGGGGAAGGAGATGACCGTCGCGCGGCTGCTGTCCTCGCTGATGTGCAGGAGCATCGTCACGTCGTTGAGCGAGGCCGTGCCGACGTCCTTCGCGGCGCCGTAGCCGTCGCCCTGGCCGGCGCGGCTGTCGCTGCCGACGATGAGGATGTTCGCGCCGCCGTCGATGCCGCCGAGGGAGGGCGGGAGGGCCTGGCCGCCGGAGATGTCGACCTGGTTCGCGGAGACGGTGCGGGAGAGGTCCCAGGCGGCGATGCCCACGACCGAGACCGTGCTCACGAGGGCGACCACCGCCGTCACCGCCACGCCCTTCATCACCGTGCGACCGGCGCTCGGGGCGCGGAGCCGACCGTGGCGGGCGATGCCGCGGACGCGGGCCCGATCGGCGCGGGTGCTCTGGGGGGCGTGCTGCATGGATGGATCTCTCGTCGCCGGGTGGGGAGCGCCGGGCTCGGGCACCCGGATCATCCACAGGCTAGCCGAGCCCGGTGGAGAGTCCCATCGGCACGCGGGCCGGATGCGCTATGCGCCCGCGCGCTCCCCGCCGCGCAGGTGCGCGTCGAGGAACGCGTCGATCCGGCGCCGGGCGTGCGCGGCCGAGGCGGGCTCCGGGCCCATGCCGAGCGCGCGCGGCACGGGGCGGAGGATCCGCGGGCCCGGCTCCGCGTCGTCGAGGAACGCGTGCCCGGCGTCCGGGTGCTCGCGCACGTCGTGGTCGATCCCGTGCGCGACGAGGGCGGCGGCGAGCCGGTCGGCGGATCCCGCCAGCTGCCGGTCGCGTCCGCCGTAGCTCGCGACGATCGGGCACGCCGAAGGCCCCGTGCACCACCACGACCGCGGGCCAGGGGCCCTCGCCGTCGGGGACCGCCAGCACGCCGTGCAGGCCGGGCGAGGCGCCGGTCAGCGCCAGGCGGTCGGGCCCGTGGAGCCCGCGCGGTACTCGGCCATGGGCACGCGGTCGCCCTTCCAGGCGCGCATGACGGGCGCGACGATGCGCCAGCACCGCTCGGCCACGTCGCCGCGGACGGACAGCCGCGGGTCCCCCGCGAGGATCCCGTCGAGCACCTCGCCGTAGGGCGTGAGCTCGGGCTGCGCGAACTCGGCCCGGAACGTGGACTGCGTGAGGGTGAAGGGCTCGCCCGTGCCGTCCATCGTGACCTCGAGCGAGATGCCGTCGGGCTTCAGGTCGATGATGAGGCGGTCGGGCCGGGCCGGGCCGTGGAGCCCGCGCGGCAGGTGCGCCACGGGCTTGAAGGTGACGATGATGCGCTTCGACGCCTCCTTGAGGGCCTTGCCCGAGCGGAGGCGGAAGGGGACGCCGGCCCAGCGCGCGTTGGCGACGCCGAAGGTGACCTCGGCGAGCGTCTCCGTCTCGTTGGCCGGATCCACCCCCTCCTCCTTGGCGTAGGCGGGGATGCGGGTGCCGTCGATGGTGGCGCCCGTGTAGCGGGCACGGCGGCTGTGCGCGACGGGGTCGTTGCCCCACACCTCGGTGGCGCGGAGCACGGAGGCGATGTTCGAGCGCAGGTCGTCCGGGTCGATGCTCGCCGGCGGCTCCATGGCGAAGACCGCGAGCACCTGCAGCAGGTGGCTCTGGATCATGTCGACCAGCGCGCCCGACTTGTCGTAGTAGGCCGCCCGGCCCTCGAGCGCGAGCGTCTCGTCGTAGAGGATCTCGACCTTCTCGATGTCCTTCGCGCTCCACACCGACTCGAAGAAGCGGTTGGCGAAGCGCAGCGACACGAGGTTGAGCACCGTGGAGAGGCCGAGGAAGTGGTCGGTGCGGTGGATGCGGTCCTCCGGCACGAGCTTCAGCAGCTGCCGGTTGAGCTGGGCTGCCGTGCGGCTGTTCGACCCGAAGGGCTTCTCGAGCGCCAGCGTGGTGCCCTCCGGCAGGTCGAGCTGCTCGAGCTTCTCGCACACGGCGATGGAGATGGCCGGCGGCAGCGCGAAGTAGAGGGCC
This sequence comes from Clavibacter sp. CT19, assembly GCF_027858075.1. Lineage (NCBI taxonomy): Bacteria > Bacillati > Actinomycetota > Actinomycetes > Micrococcales > Microbacteriaceae > Clavibacter > Clavibacter sp. CT19. Next base: position 121,689 of record NZ_JAQHYR010000010.1, read on the forward strand.
GGCGCGCCCTCGCATGCGTCGAGGATGCGCTTCAGGTCGTCGAGGTCCGTGGGGTCGGCCTGGATGTACTTCGTGGACGAGACGATGCCCGCCGCGCGACGCCCCTTCGCGTCCACCGAGTCGAACGCGGCCTTCACGGTCTTCCGCCACTCGTCCGCCCCGCGCTCGCTCCGGCCGGTGCCGATGAGCTGGATCCGACGCCCCCTGTCGCTCGCCACGAGGCTGCCGAGACCCGGCAGGAGGAGGCGTTCCGTGAGGTCGCCGCTGGCGCCGAGGATGACGAGGGTGGAGGGTTCGCTGGTCATCCTCCGAGACTACGGGTCGCGGCCGCGCGGGAGCCGACCTACACTGGGCGAGTCGAACATCCGTTCGAACCTCGTGCCCGGGAGGGCGCGGCAGATCCGTCGGGAGGCGCGCGTGAGCTTCACCCACCTGCACGTCGCGTCCGCCTTCTCCGCCCACTTCGGCACCACGGCGCCCGAGGCGCTGGTCGACCAGGTCGCGTCCCGGGGCGCGTCGGCCGCGGCCATCACCGACCGCGACGGGCTCTACGGCGCCGTCCGCCACATCCGCCGCGCGATCGCCGCGGGCGTCTCCCCCGTCGTCGGCGCGGAGCTCGGTCTCACGGGCGAGCACCCGGGCCGGATCACGGTGCTCGCGCACGGCGGCACGCACGGCCAGGGATGGGCGGCGCTCAGCCGGCTCATCAGCGCGAGCCACGGGCGGGGCACGGCGCGCAGCACGGCCCGCAGCGCCCAGGCGGGCATCTCCCGCACCCGGCCGCCCGGGTTCCTCCTCGGCGAGGACGGGCCGGTCGGCACCGTCCTGCTCGGGCTCGACTCGGACGTGGGCCGCGCGGTCGCGGCGGGCGACCACGCGCTCGCCTCCCGGCACCTCACGGAGTGGGCGCGGCTCCTGCCGGGCGCGATCGCCGTCGAGGTGGTCTGCCACTACACCGAGCCCGGCGAGGCCGCGAGCCTCCGCCACGCCGCCCGGATGCTGGAGCTCGCGGACGCGCACCGCGTCCCGGCCGTGCTCACCAACGCGGTCCGCTATCTCGAGCCCGACGACGCGCTCACGGGCGACGTGCTCGACTCCGCCGGCACGCTCCGGCCGCTCGGCTCGTTCCGGCCGCAGCCCAACGGCCAGGCGTGGCTGAAGACCCCGGAGGAGATGCAGGGGATCGCGCGCGAGATCGCCGGCGCCTCCTCCCTCGACCGCCGCGCCGGCGAGGCCCTGCTGCGCGCCACCGAGGAGCTCGCCGACCGCTGCCGCCTGGATCCGGACGCCGACCTCGCCTGGCGGAAGCCGAAGCTGCCGGAGAAGGAGGTCATCGGGGTCACGGGCGACCCGGACGAGGCGCTCTGGCGGAAGGCCGAGGCCGGCGTCACCGAGCGGTTCGGCCACGTCGACGAGGCCATGCGGCAGCGCGTGCTCGCCCGCATGCGCACCGAGCTGCAGACCATCACGGGCTTCGGCTTCGCCACCTACTTCCTCACGGTCGCCGACGTGTGCTCGCTCATGCGGGACATGGGCGTGCGCAACCAGGCGCGCGGATCCGGCGCGGGCAGCCTGGTCAACTACCTCCTGCGCATCTCCAACGTCGACCCGCTCGAGCACGACCTGCTCTTCGAGCGCTTCCTCGGCAAGGTGCGCTCGACGCTGCCCGACATCGACATCGACGTGGAGTCCGCGCGGCGGCACGAGGTGTACCACCGGGTGTTCGAGCGGTACGGCAGCAACCGGGTCACGCTGCTGTCGATGCAGAACACCTACCGGGCCCGGGGCGCCGCGCGCGACGCGGGGCTCGCGCTCGACCTCGACGAGCAGCAGATCGACTTCATCGCGAAGAACATCTGGCGCTTCAACGCGCGCGAGTTCCGGGCGGTGCTCGAGACGAAGCCCGAGCTGAAGCCCATCGCCGACCTCGTGCGGGACGACCCGAGCATCGACCTGCTGGTCGACCTCACGGAGCGGCTCGACCGGCTCCCCCGGCACATCTCGATGCACCCGTGCGGCGTGATCCTCGGCGACTCCGACCTGCTGAGCACCACCCCGGTGCAGCCGAGCGGCATGGGCCTGCCCATGAGCCAGTTCGACAAGGACGACATCGACGACATGGGGCTGCTCAAGCTCGACATCCTCGGCGTGCGGATGCAGAGCACCATGGCGTACGCGCTGGACGAGATCCACCGCATCCACGGCACGCGGTCGGCGGTCGCGGGCGGCATCCCGGTGGACGCGCGCTACGTGCACCGCGACGGCCGCATCGAGCTCGACGAGATCCCGCACGACGACGAGGAGACGTTCGCCGCCATCCGCACCACGCACACGCTCGGCATGTTCCAGATCGAGTCGCCCGGCCAGCGCGAGCTCATCGGCAAGATGCAGCCCGACGTCTACGAGGACCTCATCGCCGACATCTCGCTGTTCCGGCCGGGGCCCATGAAGGGCAACATGGTGGCGCCGTTCCTCGACACGAAGCACGGCATCACCCGGCCCGACTACCTGCATCCGCGGTTCGCGCCGTTCCTCGCGCCCACCTTCGGCGTCGTCATCTACCACGAGCAGGTCATCCGGATCTTCGCCGACTGCATGCAGGTCTCCCTCGCGGAGGCCGACGAGCTGCGCCGCAACATGGAGCGGCAGGACACCGTCGTCGAGCAGGCGTTCCGGGAGCGCACGACCACGCACGTCGACGGCCGCACGGGCCGCCGCCCGTTCTCCGACGCCGACGTCGAGCGCATCTGGAAGGCGCTGAAGGGCTTCGGCTCGTTCGGGTTCTGCAAGGCGCACGGCGCGGCGTTCGCGCTGCCCACCTGGCAGAGCGCGTGGCTGAAGACGCACTACCCGGCGGAGTTCCTCGCGGGGATCCTCACGCACGACCCCGGCATGTACCCGAAGCGCCTGCTGCTCACCGAGGCACGGCGGATGGGCGTGCCCGTGCTGCCGCTCGACGTGAACCGGTCCACGGACGCCTACCGGGTGGAGCGCGTGGAGGGCGAGGCGACCACGGGGCGCACGCGCATCGGCGAGCTGGGCATCCGGCTGTCGCTGCAGGACGTGCACGGCATGAGCGAGGCGGAGACGGCGCGCATCGTCGCCGGGCAGCCCTTCGACTCCATCTCCGACTTCTACGCGAAGGCCCAGCCGTCGCGCGCGCTGCTGGAGCGGCTCGCCGCGGTGGGCGCGCTCGACCCGCTCGCCGCGTCCGCCGACGACGCCGGCGGCACCGCCGCCGGCGCCCGGGGTCCGGCGTCGCGCGGCGACGTCATGGCGTACGTGCGGCGGCTCACGGCGCGGGCGGCCCGGCCCGCGGATCCGGCCGGCCAGCTGCCGCTCTTCGTCGACGACCGCGACCTCATCCCGCGCGGCTCGCCCGACCCCGACGGCCGGGCGCGGGTCGCCGCCGAGCTCGACATCCTGCAGATGGAGGTCACCGAGCACGTGCTCGAGAGCTACCGCCCGATGCTCGACGAGCTCGGCGTCATCCCGGCGAGCCAGCTGCTGGAGGTGCGCAGCGGCTCGGAGGTGGTGGTGGCGGGGATCCGCATCGCCACGCAGACGCCGCCCATGCGCAGCGGCAAGCGCGTGGTCTTCATCAGCCTCGACGACGGCTCGGGCTGCTCCGACTCCACCTTCTTCGACGAGGCGCAGCAGAAGGCGGGGCCCATGCTCTTCGGCACGCGGCTGCTCGTCATCCGCGGGCGCACCCGGCGCACGGGCGAGCGGGGCGTCTCCATCCAGGCGGAGGACGCGTGGGACCTGAAGGAGATGTGGGCGCGCTGGCAGGACGCGCGGCGGCAGGGCGGCGCGGGCGGCGCCGACGGGATGGACGACGCGGCCCAGGTCGCCTGAGCGGGTCGGCCCGCGGGATGATGGGGTACCCGAGATCCGCCGGAGGCCGCACGTGCGCATCACCACGACCGTCCGCACCACCACGCGGATCCCGTTCGTCCAGGTGGTCAAGACGAGCGTGGCCGCGATCATCGCCTGGTTCGTGTGCATCGCCCTGCTCCCGGCGCAGCTGCCCATCTTCGCGACCATCGCCGCGCTGCTCGTGGTGCAGCCGAGCATCAACCAGACCTTCGGCAAGGCGGTCGAGCGCAGCCTGGGCGTGATCACCGGGGTGCTGCTCGCGCTCGTCCTCGGCCTGGCCCTCGGCACGTCGAGCGGGGTGGTGCTCCTCGCGGTCGTCGTCGCCGTGCTGGTGGGCTGGGTGTTCCGCCTGACGCCGGGGTCGAGCACGCAGATCCCCATCAGCGCGATGCTCGTGCTCGCCATCGGGCAGCTCTCGCCCGTGTACGCGGTCGACCGCATCGTGGAGACGATCCTCGGCGCGGCGATCGGCGTGGTCGTCAACATCGCGATCGCCCCGCCCGTGCTGCACGAGGCGAGCCGCCGCGCGGTCATCGGCCTCGCGGGCGACTGCGCCGCCGCGCTCGACCGGCTGGCCGGCGCGCTGGCCGAGCCCGTCGACCGCGAGGAGCTGGACCGCATGCTCGTGCGCGCCCGCGAGCTCCGGCCGCGGCACACGAAGGCGGTCGCCGAGGTCGACCGCGGCCTCGAGAGCCTCACGCTGAACCCGCTCCGCCGTCGGCACCGCGCGCTGCTGGAGGCCGACCGGGAGCTGCTCGCGACCCTCACCGTGCTCGTCAATCGCGTGGTCGGCATGACGCGCGCGGTGCACGACCGCTACGACGCGTCGCTCGCGGAGGAGCCCGTGGTGCGCGGCATCGCGACCGAGCTGACGCGCGCCGCCCACGACGTGCGGCTGCTCGCCGAGCACGCGCTGCCGGGAGGCGGAGCCGCGGACGCCGCGCACGAGGAGCCGGCGCTCACGGCGCCGCTCGTGGTGCTGCAGCCGAACGAGGAGCACTGGATACTCATCGGCTCGCTGCTGGAGGACATCCGCCGCATCCGCTCCGAGATCATCGGCGGCGCGGAGTGACGCGGCCGCTGCCCGGCTACAGCCCGCTCGAGCTCGACCCGGATCCGCGCGCGGCCGGCCTCGTCCGCGGCACGACGCCCACGCCGCTCGGGGTCGTGCGGCACCACCACGTGGCACGCCGCGGATCCGACACCGCGACCGTCCTGCTGCACGGCGCCGCCGGGTCGTGGACCACGTGGACGCCGCTCCTGCGCACCGCGCGGGACGCCGGCGTCCCGTTCGCGGACGTGGTCGCGATCGACCTGCCCGGCTGGGGCGGCTCCGCGCTCGACGCCGCCGACGTCGACGCGACCGTCGACGCCATCGCCGACGCCGTGACCCGGGTGGTCGACGGGCTCGGCTACGCGCGCTGGCGGCTGGTCGGCCACTCGATGGGCGGCTTCATCGCGCTGCACCTCGCGGCGCGCGACCCGGCCCGCGCCGTGTCGGTCGCGCTCGTCTCCCCCACCACGTACTCGGTCATCCGGAGCGTGGCGCATCCCGTCCGGGCCTTCCACGTCATCCCGGGCTTCACGATGATGCTCGGGATCATGCGCACCATGCGCCGCCTCGGCCGCCCGGGCACGGCGCTCATCCGCGGGGTCGGCCGCATCCGGCTGATGCGCGCCATCGCCCTCCCGCTCTTCGCGCACGGCTGGCGCGTGCGCCGCTCGATCGTCGACGCCATCGCCACCGAGGCGCGCCCACGCGCCTTCTCCCTCGCCGCGGAGGTGACGCGCGGCTACGACGCCGACGGGCTGTGGGCGCGCATCGCGTGCCCGGTGGTCGCGGTGCGCGGGGACGACGACGTGTTCGTCTCCCGGGACGACCTCGACCTGCTGGCGCGCGTGGTCCCCGACCTCCGCTCGGCGGTCATCCCGGACGCCGGCCACTTCGCGCACGTCGAGCGCCCGGCGGAGACGCTGCGGGCCCTTGGGCTCGCGGCGGCGCGCGCCGCCGGTCCCGCCTGACCCCGCGGGCCTGCGCTGTCCGGATCCGCCGGGATGCCGCCCCGCGACACGACGGCGCCCCCTGTCCGCGCGGGACAGGGGGCGCCGGATCCGCCGTAGCGGAGCGGGCCGGGACGGTGCCCGGCCGGGATCGCTAGGCCGCGGGGGTCGCGAGGACCGCCTGGATGTCGAGCGTGATGGTGACCTTGTCGCCCAGCAGCACGCCGCCGGTCTCGAGGGCCGCGTTGTAGGTGAGGCCGAAGTCCTCGCGGTTCACGACCGCGGTGGCCGTCGCGCCGAACTTGGTGTTGCCGTAGGCGTCCTTGCCGAAGCCGCCGAACTCGACGTCGAACGTGACGGGCTTGGTGACGCCGCGCATCGTGAACTCGCCGTCGATCTTCGCGTCGCCGTCGGCCTCGACGCGCACCGCGGTCGAGACGAAGTCGATGGTGGGGTGGTTCTCGGCGTCGAAGAAGTCGTTCGTGCGGAGGTGCTGGTCGCGGTTCGGCTCGTTGGTGTCGATCGAGACGATGGTCGCGTGGGCCTTCACGGAGCTCTGCTCGGGCGTGGCGCCGGTGACGATCTCGGCGTCGAAGTCCTTGAACGTGCCCTTGACCTTGCTGATCATGATGTGGCGGATGCTGAACCCGACCGAGCTGTGCGTCTTGTCGATGGTCCAGGTGCCGGCGATGTATCCGGGGACGGTGGTGGTGTCGCTCATGTGCGTGCCTCTCGTGCGGGGTCATGGGGTGAGGGCCGACGGCCTCGAAGGTATGCAAGCGCATGGATCTCGCATCCATTCCCGATTCCATTTGCGAGTTCATGCACTTCCCGCGGCGGGTCCGCGCCGGGCCCACCGGGCGCCTCGCCGTGGCGGTCCCGTGCCGGGCGCGGGCGTACCGTGGCGGGATGCGCGCGATCACCTTCCCCTCCCCCGGCGGCCCCGACGTCCTCTCCCTCACCGAGCTCCCGGATCCGGTCGCCGGACCCGGCGAGGTGCTCATCCGGGTGGCGGCGGCGGGCGTCAACCGCGCCGATCTCAGCCAGCGCGAGGGCGCCTACCCGCCGCCCGCCGGCGCGCCGACGCACCTCGGGCTCGAGGTGTCGGGCACGGTCGAGGCGGTCGGCGAGGGCGCGACGCGCTGGAGCGTCGGCGACCGCGTCTGCGCGCTGCTCGCGGGCGGCGGCTACGCGGAGCTCGTCGCGGTCGACGAGCGGCACGTCCTCCCGGTCCCCGCGGGGCTCGACCTCGTCGCGGCCGCGGGGTTGCCCGAGGTGGTCGCCACCGTGTGGTCGAACGTCGTGCTCGACGCCCGGCTCCAGCCCGGGGAGACGCTCCTCGTGCACGGCGGGTCCAGCGGCATCGGCACCATGGCGATCCAGCTCGCGACGCGCCTCGGTGCGCGCGTGGCCGTCACGGCCGGCAGCCCCGCCAAGCTCGAGGCGTGCCGGGCGCTCGGCGCCGAGATCCTCATCGACTACCGGCAGCAAGACTTCGTGGAGGCGCTCCGCGAGGCGACGGGCGGCCGCGGCGCCGACGTGATCCTCGACGCCATCGCCGGCGACTACATCGACCGCGACATCCGCGCGCTCGCCCGCGACGGCCGGATCATGGTCATCGGCGCGCAGAGCGGCGCGCCCACGAGCATCGCCATCGGGCAGCTCATGGCGAGGCGCGGACGGATCTGGGGCACGACGCTCCGGGCGCGCGACGCCGACGACAAGGCCCGCATCGTCGCCGCGATCCGCGCGGACGTGTGGCCCGCCGTGGTCGACGGCTCGGTCCGCCCGGTGATCGACCGCGTCTTCCCGCTGGCGGAAGCCGCCGCGGCGCACGCGCACGTGGCGTCGTCGCAGCACGTCGGCAAGGTGCTGCTGGCCGTCTAGGCCCCGGGCGCGTCCGTCCCGACGGCGTCGGCGGGCGCCGCGTCCGGCCCCGCCGCCCGGCGCGACCGGATCCCGACGAGGGACACCAGCCCGCCCGCGATCAGCAGGGCGGCCGTGACGAGCACGACGCGGTGGAACGCCGGGACGTCGAGGTCGGCCCCGGCGACGAGCCCGATGGCGGCGATCGCGACGAGGCCCGCCACGCGGGACACGGCGTTGTTCACCGCCGACGCGATGCCCGCCTGCGCCGACGGCACGGCCTCGAGCACGGTCGACGTCAGCGGCGCCACGGTCATCGAGAGGCCGAGGCCGAACACGACGATGCCCGGCAGCAGCTGCGACCAGTAGTCGACCGGCTCCGCGACCCGCAGCATCAGCAGGTAGCCGCCGCCCGCGACGACGGGGCCGATCCCCATCAGGAGGCGCGGCCCGATCCGCCCGGCCAGCGCGCCGAAGCGCGTCGACAGCAGCAGCATGATCACGGTCGTCGGCACGAGCGCGAAGCCCGCTGCCGTCGCCGACAGCCCGCCCGCCTGCTGCAGGAACACGGCGATCACGAAGCCGCCGAGCGACAGGGCGCCGTAGATCCCGACCGTCGCGATGTTGCCGACGAGGAAGTCGCGCTCCCGGAAGAGCGACAGCGGCAGCATCGGATGCGGCGTCCGGCGCTCCCGGAGCACGAACAGCACGAGGCACGCGATGCCCACGACGAGGCTGGCGACCACGAGCGGGTGGCCGAGCCCGAGCCGCGACTGCTCGATGAGCGCGAACACCGGGCCGCCGATCCCGAGCGCGCCGAGCACTGCGCCCGGGACGTCGACGCGCGTGCCCTCGGCCGCGGGCGCATCGTGCGGGAGCCGCGCGAGCAGCGCGAGCGTGACGGCGATGGGGAGCACGTTGATGCCGAACACGAGCCGCCAGTCGAGCGCGTCGACGAGGACGCCGCCGAGCACGGGCCCGACGAGCATCGCGGTGCCGGTCCACGCCGTCCACGAGCCGATGGCGCGCGACTGCGCGGCTCCCCGGAACGTCTGCGAGATGAGGGCCAGCGAGCTCGGCACGAGGAGCGCCCCGGCCGCGCCCTGGGCGGCGCGCGCGGCGATGAGGACCCCCGCGGACGGGGCGACGGCGCACACGAGCGACGTCACCCCGAAGCCGACGAGCCCCCAGCGCAGCACGCGCACCCGGCCGAAGGCGTCGGAGAGGGACCCGGCCAGGAGGATCAGCGCGCCGAGGGTGATGAGGTACGCGTCCACCACCCACTGCTGCACGACGAGGCCACCGCCGAGGTCCGCGCCGATGGCGGGCAGCGCCACGTTGACGACCGTGCCGTCGAGGAACGCGACGAAGGAGGCGAGGATCGCGACGACGAGGACGGTGCGGCCGCGGCCCTCCGCGGTGCCGCCGGTCCCGCCGCTCGATCGGGCGGGGGCGGCGGGGTGGGGCATGAGCCCAGTATGCGCCGGGCGGCGCGCCGGATCAGGCCGCGGGGCCCGTCGGCGGCCCGGCGCGGTCGATCGCGGCCTCCACGCGGCGGAGCACGTCCTCGTCGCCCATGATCCGGAAGTGCCCGGCGGCGGCGACGCGCTCGTTCACGGCGCCCTCGAGCGAGCTCCCGCCCGGGATGTGCGGGTCGAACCGCGCGTGGATGCTCGTGATCCGCGCGTTGGCCTCCCGCGACCGGCCGAGGGCGACGAGCGCGCCGTTGCGCGGCGAGAAGTCGCGGATGCTGCGGATCGGGATGAAGCGCGCGTACGACGAGCCGCCGAAGGGCGCGTTGATCGCGACCATCGCCCGGATCCGCCGGTCGGGGTCGTCGAAGGCCATGAGGTGCTTCCCGATCAGGCCGCCCTTGCTGTGCGCGACGACGATGACGTCCCGGAGGTCGGCGGCCTCGAGACGGGCGCGCGCCCGCCGCGCCATCTCGGCGACCCGGCCGACGTTCGCGCCGAGCGCGCCCACCACGTGCACGCCGTGGCCGCGCGCGTGCAGCCGCCGGATGATCGGGAGCATGAACTGCCACCGCTCGTAGACGCCGGGGAGCACGAGGATCGTGGGGCGGTCGTCGCGCCCGTCCTCGAAGGCGTGCGCGTCGTCCCGGGAGAGCGCGGCGGCGGCCTGCCAGCGGAGGACGTACGCGTAGTCGAGCGCCCAGTCGACGGCCTTCGCGAGCGGGGACAGCGGCGGGAGGGCGTCTCGTCCGTCGGCGGTCACCCCTCCATCCTGGCCGGGGGACGCGGCGGCGGGGCCGACGTCGCCGGCCGGATCAGCCCAGTCGGGCATGCTCCACGATCGCCCGGGCGACGCCGACCGGATCCGTGAACATCACGACGTGCGGCCCGTGCGCCACATGGAGGCGTCCGCGTGGGATCGCGTCGGCGAGGTCGCGCGCGAACGAGCGGTCGACCACGGCGTCGCGGTCGCCCACGATCACGAGCGTGCGGGCGCGGATCCGCCCGGCGCGGTCCTCCACCCGGTCCTGGATGAGGTGCGGGAGCTGCCGCAGGTAGTACGGCACGCCGCAGCGGAACAGGTAGTCGCCGATCACGACCGCGTTCGAGAGCAGCGGCTCGCGCAGCGTGTCGTGCGCGAGGGCCAGGCCGGCCCGCACGACGCCGCGCTTCCGCGGATCGAGCGTCGGCGCGATGAGCACGATCCGGTCGGCGACCTCCGGGTGCCGGGCCGCGAGGCGCGCGACGATCTGCGAGCCCATCGAGTGGCCGACCACGACCGGGTCGACGAGGCCGTGCGTCCGGATGACCTCGGCGACGACGGCCGCGTGGTCGTCGAGCGTCACGTCCCGGTGCACCCGCGGCGACTCGCCGTAGCCCGGCAGGTCGACCGCGTGCACGTCGCCGTGCTCGGCCAGCAGCGCCGCGACGGGGTGGAAGTAGCGGGAGGAGACGCCGATCCCGTGCACGAGCACGAACGACGGCCGACCGCCCGCGGGCCCCGCCGACCCGATCCCGGAGGGCGCCGCGGAGAGGGTGCGCCCGGCGTTCCCGCGCGGCGAGCGGAACACCTTGATCGCGACGCGGAAGCCGAGCACCGTGCGGCGCTCGAGGTCGTGGTCCACCGGGATCGCGCGCGACCCGTAGCGGCGGGAGAGGAGCAGCCAGCGCGGCGGCGAGGACTCCGTGCGGTGCACGTCCCCCGGGCGCCGGACGCGGGTGAGCCGGGCGAGGGGGGAGCGCATCCGACGACCCTAGCCGCCGGCCCCCGCGCATCCGGCGCGCGTGCGCGGACCGGCTGCCGGCGACGGGCCCCCGCCGGGAGCGATGGGAGGATGGGAACCCCCACCCGAAGAGGAGACACATGAGCCCCGACTGGTCGAGGACGACCCTCGCCGACCTGCCCCTCCGCGACGACCTCCGAGGCGAGGAGCCCTACGGCGCCCCGCAGCTCGACGTGCCGGTGCTCCTCAACGTCAACGAGAACCCGCACCCGCTGCCCGAGGAGGTGGCGGTCGCCGTGAGCGAGGCCGTGCTCGAGGCCGCGCGGGGGCTCAATCGCTATCCCGACCGCGAGTTCCTGGAGCTCCGCACGGAGCTCGCCGACTACCTCACGGCCGACAGCGGCCTGCCGCTCGGGCCGGAGAACGTCTGGGCGGCGAACGGATCCAACGAGGTGCTCCAGCAGGTGCTGCAGGCGTTCGGGGGCACTGACCGCGTGGCCCTCTCCTTCGCGCCGCACTACGCGATGTACCCGGAGTACGCGCGCAACACCCTCACCCGCTGGGTCTCCGGCCGCCGCCAGGAGGACTTCACGCTCGACCTCGAGAACGTGACGGCGCTCATCGAGCAGCACGAGCCGAGCGTCGTGTTCCTCACGTCGCCGAACAACCCGACGGGCACGGCGCTGACCATCCCGGAGATCGAGCACGTGCTGTCGGTGGCTCCCGGCGTCGTCGTGATCGACGAGGCCTACGCCGAGTTCCGCCGGGAGGGCGTGCCCACGGCCGTCTCGCTGCTGCCGGAGCACCCGCGCCTCATCGTGTCGCGCACCATGAGCAAGGCGTTCGCGTTCGCGGGCGGCCGGCTCGGGTACCTCGCCGCCTCCCCCGCGGTCGTGGACGCGCTCCGGATCGTGCGCCTGCCGTACCACCTGTCCCGCATCACCCAGGTGAGCGCGACCGCCGCCCTCCGGCACAGCGGCGTGCTGCTCGCGCAGGTCGCGTCGCTCCGGGAGGAGCGCGACGGGCTCGTCGACTGGCTGCGCGGCCGCGGCTTCGAGGTGGCGCCGTCCGACGCCAACTTCGTGCTCTTCGGCCGGTTCCCCGACCGGCACGCGGTGTGGCAGGGCCTGCTCGACCGGGGCGTGCTGATCCGCGAGACCGGCCCCGAGGGCTGGCTGCGCGTCTCCGTCGGCACGCCCGCCGAGACGGCCGCGTTCCGCGACGCGCTCGACGACGTGCTCGGGACGCCGCGCGACTGATTCCGCCGCCCCGCCCGCCGTCGCCACCGCCGCCCTCCCTCAGGGCCGGAAGCGGATCCCCGTGGCGTCCTCGGCGGCGGCCCACAGCTGCTCGGCGACGGCCGTCGAGCGCGCGTGCTCGGCGACGAAGGCGGGCGCCGGCGGTCCCTTCAGCTCGAGCGGCCCGGCGGGTCCCCAGAAGGCGCCGCCCGTCACGCCGCTCGCTGCGGCCGCGTGCACGACGGGCCACGCGCCCGCGTCCTTGCCCTGCACGACGACGCGTCCCGCGCGGGCGAGGCGTCGACGCGCAGCGTCCGCGCCCCTCGGCCGGGCGGCCGGGTCCTGCGGCGGCGTGAGCGCGTCCACCGCGTAGCCGGGGTGCGCCGACAGCGCGATGCGGTCGGATCCCGCGGCCCGCCAGCGCCGGTCGAGTTCGTCCCCGAGCATCATGCAGGCCGTCTTCGACCGGCCGTAGCGCACGAGCGCGGGCATGCGCCGCTCCCCCGCGAGGTCGCCGAGGTCGAGGGGCGAGAAGCGGTGGGCGAGGGATCCGAGCATCACGACCCGGCCGCCCGCGCGCAGCCGGGGCGCGAGCCCGGCCACGAGCGCGAAGTGGCCGAGCGCGTTGGTGCCCATGAGCTCCTCGAACCCGTCGACCGTCGTGCGGCGGTGGCGCGCGCGGCCGCCGGCGGGCGTGAGGCCGGCGTTCGCGACGATCGCGTCGAGCTCCTCCCGCACGGCGCCGACGGCGGCGTCCACGCTCGCGAGGCTCGCCAGATCCAGGGCCACCACCTCGACGTCGGCCCGTGGCACGCGTGCCTGGAGCGCGCGCGCGGCGGCATCCCCGCGCTCGACGGAGCGGCAGGCGAGCAGCACCCGGGCGCCCGCGCCGGCCAGCTGCGCCGAGGTCCAGAAGCCGATGCCGCCGTTCGCGCCCGTGACGAGCACCGTCCGCCCGGCGAGGTCGGGCAGGACCGGCGCCGCGCTCACGAGAGGGTGCCCACCCGGGTCACGCGCACGACGGCCTCCCCGGCCTCGTTCGACGCGTCGAGGTCGACCGTCGCCTCGATCCCCCAGTCGTGGTCGCCCTCGGGATCGTGCAGCGCCTGCCGGACGATCCATTCCGTCGCCCGCTCCTCGATGGTCACGAGCGCCTGGCTGCGCGCATCGCCGTCGGTGAGGATCCGGTCGTACTCGCCGAAGTAGCCGTCGAGCGCCTCGCCCCACGCGTCCGCGTCGAAGCCCGCGGCGGCGTCGAGCTCGCCGAGCGCGGTGAGGTCCTCGCGGGCCGCGAGCTGCACGCGCCGGAACATCTCGTTGCGCACGAGGATCCGGAACGCGCGCGTGTTCGAGGTGAGCAGCTTCGGCGCGGGCGGCAGCACGGGCGCGTCGCCGGGTGCCGCGGTCGGATGCGACAGCTCCTCCCACTCGTCGAGCAGGCTCGAGTCGACCTGGCGCACGAGCTCGCCGAGCCACTCGATCACGTCGAGCAGCTCCTCGGTCTTCGCCTCGTCGGGGATGGTCTGCCGCAGCGCCCGGAACGCATCGGACAGGTAGCGCAGCACGAGGCCCTCGGAGCGCATGAGCTTGTAGAAGGAGATGAGCTCGCTGAAGCTCATGGCCCGCTCGTACATGTCGCGGACGACCGACTTCGGGCTGAGCGCGAAGTCGCCGATCCACGGCTGGCTCGCCGCGTAGGTGGAGAACGCCTGGTCGAGCAGCTCCTCGAGCGGCTTCGGGTGGGTGACGGACTCGAGCAGCTCCATGCGCTCGTCGTACTCGATGCCGTCGGCCTTCATCGCCTGCACGGCCTCGCCGCGGGCCGTGAACTGCTGCTGCGACAGGATCGGCCGCGGGTCGTCGAGCGTCGCCTCGACCACGCTCACCATGTCGAGCGCGTACGTCGGCGACTCCCGGTCGAGCAGCTCGAACACGGCGACCGCGAAGGGCGACAGCGGCTGGTTGAGGGCGAAGTCGGCCTGCAGGTCGACCGTGAGCGTGATCCGCGCGGGCCCGCCGTCGGGGTCCGCCTCCTGCTCCACGATCCCCGCGGTGCGCAGCGTCCGGTAGATCGCGAGGGCGCGGCGGGCGAGCGCCAGCTGGCGGATCCGCGGCTCGTGGTTGTCCTCGACGAGCGCGCGCATGTTCTGGAAGACGTCGCCGCCGCGCGCGATGACGTTGAGCATCATCGCGTGGCTCACCTGCATGCTCGAGGTCAGCCGCTCCGGCTCCGCGTCGATGAGCTTGCGGAAGCTCGGCTCGCCCCACGAGACGAAGCCCTCGGGCGCCTTCTTGCGCACGAGCTTCCGGCGCTTCTTCACGTCGTCGCCGGCGCGCTCGAGCATCTTGATGTTCTCGGTCTCGTGCTCGGGCGCCTGCGCGACCACGGTGCCCGCGGTGTCGTAGCCGGCGCGGCCCGCGCGCCCGGCGATCTGGTGGAACTCGCGCGCGTTGAGCTGGCGCATCCGGGTGCCGTCGTACTTGGTGAGGCCCGTGAACAGCACCGTGCGGATGGGCACGTTGATGCCGACGCCGAGCGTGTCGGTGCCGCAGATGACCCGGAGGAGGCCCTGCTGCGCGAGCTGCTCCACCAGCCGCCGGTACTTCGGCAGCATGCCCGCGTGGTGCACGCCGATGCCCGCGCGGACGAGCCGCGACAGCGTCTTCCCGAACGCCGTGCTGAACCGGAAGCCGCCGATCAGATCCGCGATGGCGTCCCGCTGCTCGCGCGTCACGATCTTGATGCTGGAGAGCGCCTGCGCCCGCTCGAGGGCCGCGGCCTGCGCGAAGTGCACGATGTAGACGGGCGCCTGCTTCGTGTCGAGCAGCTCCTCCACCGTCTCCTGCACGGGCGTCACGGCGTAGTGGAAGAACAGCGGCACCGGCCGCTCGATGCCCGTGATGCGCGCGGTCGGCCGCCCGGTGCGCCGCGTGAGGTCGTCCGCGAGGTCGGTGACGTCGCCGAGCGTCGCCGACATGAGCACGAACTGCGCGTGCGGCAGGAGCAGGAGCGGCACCTGCCAGGCCCAGCCGCGCTGCGGATCCGCGTAGAAGTGGAACTCGTCCATGACCACCTGGTCGACGGGCGTGTCCCCGCCGCCGCGGAGCGACCGGTTGGCGAGGATCTCGGCGGTGCAGCAGATGATGGGCGCGTCCGGGTTCACCGAGGAGTCGCCCGTGACCATCCCGACCTGCGCGGCGCCGAACAGCTCGACGAGCGCGAAGAACTTCTCGGAGACGAGCGCCTTGATGGGCGCCGTGTAGTACGAGCGGCGTCCCCGGGCCAGCGCCGCGAAGTGCGCCGCGACCGCGACGAGCGACTTCCCCGTGCCGGTCGGGGTCGAGAGGATGAGGTTCGCGCCCGAGGCGATCTCCAGGGCCGCCTCGTCCTGCGCCGGGTACAGCTCGATGCCCCGCGCGAGCGCCCACTCGGCGAAGGCGTCGTAGATCGCGTCGTCGGTCGCCCCGTCCACGGCCAGGCGGGCCGCCTCCTCGGTGAGCATGGGGGCGGGGGCGGTGTCGGGCATGATGCGTCCATCCTCCCCCACGCGCGGGTGCCGGCCGGGCGACGGGAGTTGTCCACAGGCGGCGGCGGCTCCCCGGCTGCGCCGCATACGGTCGCCGGATGCCCTCCCTCCCCCACGAGCCCAGCCCCGACCCCGCGCCCACCGAGGCGGAGCGCGCGCGCTGGCGCGACCGCCGCACCGGGCTCACCGCCCTCATCGTGGTGGCCATCGCCCTCTGGGCCGTCATCGCAGCCGCCGTGGGCTTCGCCACCACGATGTAGCCGCCGCGGGCCCCGCCCGGCCCCTCCCGCTCGGCCGTGCCCGCCCGCCCGCCCGCCCGCCCGCCCGCCCGCCGGGTATCATCTCCTGTGCCCTCCGACGCCCTCCCCGACGACCCCGCCGTGCCCGCGGATCCCGCCGCCGCCTCCGCCCCCGGTCCCGACGCCGGCGCGGCCATCGACCCCGCGGACCTCGCCGTCACGCTCCGCGTCCTCGGCTCGCTCGCCGACATCGATGAGGAGCACCCCGACTTCGTCGCCGTCCGCCGTGCCACGGCGAGCATGTTCAAGTCCGTGAAGAAGGCCCGCCGCCTCGAGAAGCGCGAGGCCGTCGCCACCGCCGACCGCGCCGTCGTCGCCGCCACCGCGACGGGCGCCCCCGACCGCATCGACGACGAGACGCGTGGCATCCCGCTCGCCATCACGACGGCCGCGCCCACCGCCGGCACGCTCCTCCGCTCGCGCCCCTGCTACATCTGCAAGCAGCACTACACGCAGGTCGACGCGTTCTACCACCAGCTCTGCCCGGACTGCGCGCGGATCAACCACGCCAAGCGCGAGGCCCGCACCGACCTCACCGGCATGCGCGCGCTCCTCACCGGGGGCCGCGCGAAGATCGGCATGCACATCGCGCTGCGGCTCCTCCGCGACGGCGCGCACACCACCATCACCACGCGCTTCCCGCGGGATGCCGTCCGCCGCTTCGCCGGGCTGCCCGACGCGCACGAGTGGGTGCACCGCCTCCGCGTCGTGGGCCTCGACCTCCGGGACCCGGCCCAGGTCATCGGCCTCGCCGACGCGGTCGCGGCCGCCGGCCCGCTCGACATCCTCATCAACAACGCCGCGCAGACCGTGCGCCGCTCCCCCGGCTCCTACGCGCCGCTGTCGGAGGCCGAGTCCGCGCCGCTGCCCGACGGCCCGATCCCGGAGCTGCTCACGTTCGGCCACACGAACGACGCGCACCCCGCGGCCCTCGCGGCCAGCGTCGCCGCGCACCCGATCCTCTCGACCGCCACGGGCATCACGGCGGCGGAGGTCACCGAGCTCGCGATGACGGCGGGGTCCTCCTCGCTCGCGCGCCTCGCGGCCGGCACAGCCATCGACGCGGGCGGCCTCGTGCCCGACCTGCACGACGCGAACAGCTGGACCCAGGTGGTGCACGAGGTGGATCCGCTGGAGATGCTCGAGGTGCAGCTCGCGAACGTCACCGCCCCGTTCCTCCTCGTGAGCCGGCTGCGCCCCGCGATGGCGGCGTCGACCGCGCGCCGCAAGTACGTCGTGAACGTGAGCGCCATGGAGGGCCAGTTCGCCCGGGCGTACAAGGGCCCCGGCCACCCGCACACCAACATGGCCAAGGCCGCGCTCAACATGATGACGCGCACGTCGGCGCGCGAGATGCGCGAGACCGACGGGATCCTCATGACGAGCGTCGACACCGGCTGGATCACCGACGAGCGCCCGCACCCCACCAAGGTGCGGCTCGCCGAGGAGGGCTTCCACGCGCCGCTCGACCTGGTGGACGGCGCCGCGCGCGTCTATGACCCCATCGTCATGGGCCAGGCCGGTGAGGACATCTCGGGCGTCTTCCTCAAGGACTACCGCGTCGCCGAGTGGTGACGCGCACGCTCACCTGACACGAGAGGGCCCGGCCACCGCATCGCGGTGACCGGGCCCTCTCGTCGTGCGGTGCGGCTACTCGACGGCGTCGAGGTCGCTCTCGAGCAGCGCGGCGAGCTCGTCGAGCGCGGCGTCCGCGCCGTCGCCCTCGGCCGTGAGCACGACCTGGTCGCCGTTCGCGGCGCCGAGGCTCATGAGCGACAGGATGCTCGTCGCGTCGAGCGGCGTGCCGCCCGGCTTGCTGATCCTCACGGCGACGCCGGTGCGCCGCACGGCCTCGATGAAGAGGGATGCGGGTCGGGCGTGCAGGCCCACGCGGCTGCCGATGGTGGCGGTGCGCTCGGTCATGGTGTTCTCCTTCTGCGGGGATCGGGTGGGTCGGACGGGAGCGGGTCAGGCCGCGACGGGCACGCCCTGGTCGACGGTCGCGTCGGCGACGGCCTCGGGGCGCTTCGTGGTGAAGCGCTTGAGGAGCACGACGAGGAACGCCGAGACGACGGTCCCGACCGCGACGGAGGCGAGGAAGCCGAGGAACGTGCCGTTCATGGCGAAGAGCACGAAGACGCCGCCGTGCGGGGCCTGCGACACGACGCCGAGACCCATCACCATGGCGCCCGTGACGGCGCCGCCCACGATGCTCGCGGGGATGACGCGCAGCGGGTCGACCGCGGCGAACGGGATCGCGCCCTCGGAGATGAACGCGGCGCCGAGGAGCCAGGCGGCCTTGCCGTTCTCGCGCTCGGCCGGGCTGAAGAGGCGGCGGTCGATGACGGTCGAGGCGAGCGCGAGGGCGAGCGGCGGGACCATGCCGGCGGCCATGACCGCGGCCATGATCTGCCAGGGGGCCTGGTTGTCGAGCGACGCGGTGCCGAGGCCGGCCACGGCGAACGAGTAGGCGACCTTGTTGATCGGGCCGCCGAGGTCGATGCACATCATCACGCCGAGGATCGCGCCGAGGAGGACCGCGAACGAGGTGCCGGAGAGGTCCTTCAGGGAGCCGTTGAGCCAGTTCGTGAGCCCTGCGATCGGGCCGCCGAGCACCATGATCATGAGCCCCGAGGCGACGATCGAGGCGAGGAGCGGGATGATCACGACGGGCATGAGCCCGCGCAGCCAGCGCGGCACGTCGATGCGGCCGATCGCGTAGGCGACGCCACCGGCCACGAGGCCGCCGACGAGGCCGCCGAGGAAGCCGGCGCCCATGATCAGCGAGACGGCACCCGCGACGAAGCCGGGGGCGATGCCCGGGCGGTCGGCGATGGCGTAGGCGATGTAGCCGGCGAGGACCGGGACGAGGAAGCCCATCGACGCCTTGCCGATGACGAAGGCCACGGCGCCGAGGTAGGTCATGATCCCGCCGTCGGGCAGGTTGGCGAGGGAGTTCTGGACGACGACGTCGGCCGCGACGTCGGTGATCCGGTACCCGCCCAGCAGGAAGCCGAGCGCCATGAGAAGGCCGCCGCCCGCGACGAACGGGATCATGTAGCTGACGCCCGTGAGCAGCCAGCGCTTGAGGCGCGCGCCCACCGACTGCGAGGACTGCGCTGACGCCTGCTCGGATCCCGCGGAGGCGGATGCGCCGCCCGGCACGCGCGGCGCGTTCGGGTCCTTCGCGGCGGCGACGGCCTCGGCGACCATCTGGTCGGGCTGGTCGATGCCGCGCTTGACGGGCGCCTGGATGACGGGCTTGCCCGCGAAGCGCGCGCGGTCGCGCACATCGACGTCGACTGCGAAGATCACGGCCGTGGCCCGCGCGATGACCGCCGGGTCGACGGGCGTGACGGAGGAGGATCCCTGCGTCTCGACGTGCAGCTCGACGCCGGCGCGCTTCGCGGCCGCGACGAGCGAGTCGGCCGCCATGTAGGTGTGCGCGATGCCGGTGGGGCACGCGGTGACGGCGATGAGCACGGGCGCGTCGGCCACGGGGGCGGGCGCGGCGGATCCGGCGTCGGCGTTGGACGCGACCGGAGCGGGAGCGGCGGCGGGTGCCCCGGTGGACGACGCGGGCTCGTCCACGAGCGCGCCCTCGACCAGCGAGACGACCTGGTCCTCGTCGGTCGCCGCGCGCAGCGCCTCCACGAACTCCGGCTTGATGAGGGAGCGCGCGAGGCGCGACAGCAGCACGAGGTGCTCCTGGTCGGCGCCGTCGGGCGCGGCGATGAAGAAGACGAGGTCGGCGGGGCCGTCCGGCGCGCCGAAGTCGACGGTCGGCGCCGGGCGGGCCATGACGAGCGTCGCCTCCGTCACCGCGGCGGAGCGGCAGTGCGGGATGGCGAGGCCGCCGCCCATGCCGGTCGCGGTCTTGGACTCGCGGTCCCAGGCATCGGCGAAGAGGGCGTCGGCGTCCGTGGCGCGGCCCTCCGCGACGACGCGCTCGGCGAGCGCGCGGACGGCGTGCTCGCGGTCGGCGCCGAGATCGGCGTCGAGGAGCACGAGGCGGTTCGTGATGAGCGATGGCATGTTCTTCTCCAGGTGGGGCGGGTCAGCGATCGGCGGCGATCGGGAGGAGCGGCTGGACGGTGACGCTGTCCGGCCGGGTCTGGTCGGGGGACGGCATGGTGCTGCCGGGGAGGGAGGCGGCCGCGGAACCGTGGGCGACGGCCTGCGTGAGCCGCCCCTCCGGTCCCGCGCCGCGGTGGTCGGCGAGCAGGTAGCCCGCGAGCGACGAGTCGCCCGCGCCCACGGTGCTCACCGGCACGATCGGCGGCATGGTGGCGTGCCACCCGCCGTCGGCCGTGGTGAGGACGGCCCCGCGGGCGCCGAGGGTCGCGAGGACCGCGCGGCAGCCGCGGGAGACGAGTGAACGGGACGCGTCGTGGACGAGGCGGGGGTCCTCCTCCAGCGAATCCGGGTCGTCGAGCCCCACGAGCTCGGCGAGCTCCTCGCCGTTGGGCTTGACGAGGTCGACCACGGCGCCCGACGCGATGAGCGCCGCCATGGGCGCGCCCGAGGAGTCCACGGCGATCCGCGGGGCCCGGTCGCCGAGCTCGGCGCGCACGGCCTGCACCACGCGGGCGTGGAAGTCGTCGTCGAGGCCGGGCGGCAGGGATCCGGCCAGCACGAGCCACGTGGCGGCGCGCGCGTGCCGCACGACGAGCGCGACCAGCGCGTCCGCCTCCGCGGCGCTCAGCACGGGGCCGGGTTCGTTGACCTTGGTGGTCGTGCCGTCGGGCTCGGTGAGCGTGACGTTCTGCCGCACGCGGCCGTCGATGTCGAGGTGGTCGAGCGGGATCCGCTCGGCCTGCAGCGCCACGAGCATCGGGTCGTCGAGGCGGCCCGGCAGGAGCGCGATGGTGTCGAGGCCGGAGGCGATGAGCGCGCGAGAGACGTTGACGCCCTTGCCGCCCGGCTGCTCGGTGACGCCGCGGGCACGCTGCACGGCGCCGCGCGCGAGGGGGCCGGCGAGGTCGATGGTGCGGTCGAGGCTCGGGTTGGCGGTGAGGGTGAGGATCACGCGACCATCACCTCCACCTCGGCACCGGCCAGCGCGTCGGCGAGCGGGCCGCGGGGAGCGGCGTCGGTGACGAGGGTGTCGAGGTCGTCGAGGGCGGCGAAGCCCACGAGCGCCTCCTCCCCCGCCTTCGAGGCGTCGACGAGCGCGACGGCTCGGCGGGATCCCCGGGTCAGGGCGGTCTTCACGGCGGCTTCCTCCTCGTCGGGCGTGCTCAGGCCGAACTCCGCGTGGATGCCGTTGGCGCCGATGAAGGCGATGTCCGGCCGCAGGCGCGACAGCTGTCCGAGCGTCGCGGGCCCGACCGCGGCGCTCGTGATGCCGCGGAGGCGGCCGCCGAGCAGCTGCACCTCCACGGCGGGGTTCCGGCTCACGGTCTGCGCGACCACCATCGAGTGCGTGACGACGACGAGCGTCCGGCCCGCCACGACCGGCGTCCAGGCGGCGATGCGCTCCGCCACCAGCCCGGTGGTCGTGCCGGCGTCGACAGCGACGGATCCCTGGAAGGTGGGGGGCAGGAGGGCCATCGCGGCATCCGCGATGCGCGCCTTCGCGTCGGTGTTGCGCGTGCTGCGGGCGTCGAGGCTCTCCTCGACGCGCGTGGAGCGGCTCGCGCGGACGGCGCCGCCGTGGACGCGGCGGAGGAGCCCGCGGGACTCCAGCTGGGCGAGGTCGCGGCGCACGGTCTCCGTGGTGACGGCGAAGTCGCGCGCGAGGTCCATGACGGCGACGCGGCCCGCGCGCTCGAGGAGGTCGACCACCCGGTCCTGGCGTTCCTCGGCGTACACGGGCGGTCTCCTTCGACTCCGCGGGGCACGTTCGCCTCGCGTCCTCGCACTGTAGCCCTCATCCGCAGGAGAAGCAACACGAAGCAACACATACCCACACGAGTCCGTCCGCGGGTCGCGCCGACGGTCAGCGTCCGAGCGCGGCCGCCTCCTCACGCAGCACGCCCGCTATCGCGTCCGCCTCCCAGGCGAGCCCGGCCGCGTTGGGATGCAGGGGCACGTCGCCCGCGCTGCCGCCGAGGCCCGCGACATATGGATCCCCCGCGTCGCCGACGCAGGACCCGTGCGCGGCGGTCGGGGTCTCCTGGTCGACGAAGCGGAGGCCCGCCGCCTCAGCCGTGCGCGCGATCGCGTCGTCGAGGGCGCTCTGCACGCCGGCGAGCCAGGGCGCGTCGCGGTCGGTCAGGAGCACCTGCCCGTTGACTCCCGATGTCGCGGTCGCGGCCAGGCACCCTTCCTCCGGCAGGGCGTCGGCGCCGCCGAGCACGCTGAGGTACCCGAGCACGACGACGCGGGCGTCCGGGGCGGCAACGCGGATCCGGCCGAACGCGTCGGCCAGGCGCGTCGAGACCTCGCCGTCGATGCGGGCGCGCACGGCGTCGGTCCCGCCCGCGGGGGCGAGGGCGTCGACGCACGTGGACGGTCCTGCGGCGACCGGGCCGTCGGCGTCCCGGGCGAGGCAGCCGCCCACGAGCGCGGGGAAGCCGAGGTCGTTGCCCCCGATGCGGACGAGGACCACGTCCGCACCTTCCGCCAACGCGTCGATCTGCGCGGGCAGCGTCTGTCCGCCGCGCTCCCGCGGGGCGAGGAGGTCGGCCGTGGTGGCTCCGTCGCAGGCGGCGTCCACGAAGTCCGCGCCGACGGCGTCGGCCGCCACGCGGACGGATCCCGCCACCGTCCGCCCGCACACCCCCGGGTCGCCCGGCAGGGGCGTCGCCGATCCCGTGCCCGTGGAGTACGAGTCGCCCAACGACACCACGCGGAGGGGCCCGGGCGCGGGCGGGATCGGCGTGGGCGTGGTGCAGGCGCCGAGCCCGAGCGCGACGGCGCCCGTCACGACGGCGAGGCCGACGAGACGGCCGCGCGCGCCGCGCTCCCGACGTCGGTCGGACACGGAGGAGGGGCGGCGATCGTCAGGCATCCCCTCGACCCTACGCGCGGACCGGACGGGTGCCGGATCCGCTCAGTCCTCGGCGCCGCACTGACGCGCGTGGACGACCACGGCCACGATGAGGCCGGCGGCCAGGCCGGTTGCTAGGCGAGGAAGCCGCCCGGGCCGATCTGCGTGTTGACTCCGCCGTGGTCGATGCGCGTGTCGGCGACACCTGGGACGTCGAGCCCCGGGCAGCCCGGGCGGCCTGCGCGAATCAGGTGACGAGCGGCATCGCCATCACAGCCGCTCCGACCGCGAAAGCCGCCAGGATGCCTGGGACCGCCGATCCCACGACCGATGCGCGGTGCGGATCGGCGGCGTTCGAGTGGTACAGGCTGGCGTGCGACATTCGGGAGCTTCGGGGGCCGATGACCCGTGCTACGTTACGCGCGTTCTTCCTTCTGGAGGACAGCCCCCTGATCCGGGAGAGGCCCGGCTCGCGCCCCCGTTGACGCGCCCCCGTTCGCAATCCACGGTGCGCAAGGAGGACGCGCGATCCCGCGGTGAGAGGACTGACATGGACGGCTGGAGACTGGACCCCGCGAAGGCGCGCGCCGTCCTCACGAAGGCGGAATCGGACGCCGAGGGCATCTCCAAGGCGACCACGACGATGGAGTCCGCGATCGGCCATGCCTCGGCAGCGGTCGGCACGGGTTCCCAGGCTGCAGCCGCCCTCGCCGACCTCAGCATCGATCCCCTGGGCGTCGACCTCCTAGCCGTGAAGAACCAGGTGGCCACGGCGATCTCCGCGACCCGGAGCTCCATCGCCGACTACGAGCAGGGTGACGAGCAGATGGCGACGGACGCCGCGAAGCGCGTCGCGGAGGTCAGCTGGGGCGGTTCCGAGTGATCGAGATCGGGACGCTCGCCGACGTGCCCGACTCCGCGGCCGTCGAGATCGCGGCCAGCGGGTTCGCGGACGTCGCCACCCAGCTCGACGGGGCGATGGATTCCGTCGCCTCCGGATGGACCGGGCTCGCTGCGGAGGACGTGTACGACGGTCCTGGTGCTGACCGTGTCCGTGCTGCGATGGACGCCCCGAAGACGGTTGCCCGGATGGTCGCGACGGAGGCGACGAACGCCCGGCGCGTGCTCGACGACTACGCCTCCGCACTCGCCGACCTCGCTACCCGCCGCGCCGCCCTGGCCTCGGACGTGGATGCGCACACCTCCTCCATGGACGACACCTTCGACGACGAGGACTCCATCGGGGCGCGGGACACCCCCGGCGGCCGACTGGCGGACGACGTGGCGAAGTTCAACCGCGATGTGGCCGCGGCCGATGAGGACTGCGCCCGGCGCCTCCGGGCGCTCTCCAAGTACCGCGCACCCCACCAAGCCGACGCGGCCCTTAAGGTTCTATCCGGTGACGTCTCTAGCTCCGCAATGGGCGTAGGACAGGGCATCAGCCAGCGCATCCGCTGTGTCCCGGTCGCGACCTCCTCGGACTTCGAGGAGCCGCCGCAGGCGGAGACCGTGGACAGGTGGCAGAACCGTGAGTATGGAACGCGTCCGGGAAGCCCGGTGCTTGTTCCTCGAGAGCTGGCACAGGCAGCGATGGATTCGCCGCCACCTGATATCAAAACCGTGCCCCATTTGTACCTCTCAGGCGACCCATCGGCCGGTCTGAGTGCACTACCCGCAGTTGCGAAGACGGCGAGTCACGTGCTCGGTGGAGCAGGCATCGTCGTAACTGTCGCTGCAGCTGGAACCGAGCAGTACCAAGAAGACCTCCGTACACACCCAGAATGGGACGGAGAGCACAGATTCGCACATGCCGCTGAGAACGCGGGGGTTGTAGGAGGCGCGGCCGCTCTAGGTGGTTGGGCGGGTGCCGCGACAGGTGCGGAGATCGGAGCCGCTATTGGAAGCGTCGTGCCAGGTCCCGGGACCCTGCTGGGTGGAATATTGGGCGGGGTGATTGGCGGACTAGTAGGAGGGCATGTCGGAGAGGATGCAGGTGGAGTCGTGATGGGCAATCTGGACGGTAAGCACCGATGACGGGCACCAATGAGGATGAGCGCGTATCTTGGCAGAAGATCCCCACACGTTTGGGCGCGCTCCATCTGCCGGCCGGCTGGAGTGGTGAGACCGGCGGAGAGATAGTCACCGGGATCCCAACGGCCACTCGAATCGGCACATATTTCCGAGAGAATGTTGTGTTGTCCACCATCGAATCAGCGGGCAGCATCGTGGCAGACTCCGCCCGTGCCATACTCGAGACCATGTCCATGGAGCCCTGGTCGCATGTTGTTTCAGTCAACCCATGGGAAGACGGAATCTTCCAGAGGCGCATGCAATTCATCTACGAGATCGACAGCAAAGCTGTAGCGGTCACGAAGTTCACGGCGACATACGGCGACACGAGGATCGACCTAACCTGCAGCGCGGGTTTCGACGTCTACCCCCGGCTGATCCCGGTGTTCGACGGCATCGCTGTGACGAGTCCATTCGAAGAGGTCGTCGGATGAGCGCGACATTGGACGAGTACTCCTCTGATGAGTGGGGGCGCCCGCTCGAGTCGCTGGAGGTCACGGCCGATCAGGAAGCCCCCACCAACGCCTACGTGCTGCCATCTGGCTCCTTGAGCGCTCTGTGGAGCGTCCGCGATCGCGGCCTCGTCGGGGGTGCGAAGCGGAATACGGAACAGGGAATAGCGCTCCGCACGAGCGGCCTGACCGGGAAGTTCGGAGCTCCTACGGCTGCCGGTGTGACGCTGACCGGAGTCATTGCTCACGCCGGCTATCGACTCGTAGCAGAACGCCGGTCCGCAGAGGGTACGGCGACGTGGAGCCTCTGGGCGCGGCGCGATCTGAGCGTCACGCTCGTCAGAGAGGACGGACAAGAGAAGCTGGATGTTATCCCGTTCTCAACCGCGGTCGCACGCCTCGTTGGGTGGCTCGGCATCAGCCCCTATTGGCCGGTGCCCGAAGGAGATGAACCAGGAGCTCACGTCATAGGTGATGCCGACATCGACGCTCGCATCCGAGGCGATTTCGTCGAGGTCCCGAGCTGGGCTGCCGAGTCGCTGGCCCGGCGATGGCGCGGGACCTGGTCGTCGGCGTCGGTGGGCGTCCCGGATAGCGACGACGGCCTTCCACTGGTGATCATGGACGGGAACATCCACGTCCGAGACCGCGTAGAGGGTGGCTCGTTGCTCTCCGTCGTGCCGTCGTACTGGGCCTACAGTGCGATCTTCGATCTGATCGGCCGGACAGGAACACGCCGATGACGTGCGCCCTCGGTGTGCTCCTCATGGCGATCGGACTCCTCGGATATACAGGCGTGTGGCGATCGTGGGCACGGCAGGGCTTCCACTTCTACGTCTTCGGTCTGTTCTGGTTCGGTTTAGGAGCTCTTCTCATCGGAGCGACAAGCGACCTGGAACCACTCCCGGGATGGGTGCGGTTCGCTTTCATCGTGATCCTCCTAGCCGGAGGTGGAGGCACATGGTACTTGCCTCCGTTCATGACGCCGCCATGGTTCCGCGCCATGCGCCGGGGGACGCGATCAACGAGTTCGAGAACGTAGACGTCCAATGAGCACCGACGCCACTGGTCCTCAGATTGACATCGAAGACCGTCATGGAATTATCAAGGTACGGAGGGTGAATCCCCCACGCGGAATCCTGAGTCGTCATGAGGCCAGCGGCAGACACACGGGCCTTCACGGCGGATTTCAGAGCCAACACAGCCCGGACATAGCCGCAGTTCGTCCTCGTCAGTACCGCTACGAGAAGGTTCAGTACGGCATGACGTCCCCGCGGATATCGTCGTGATGGTTGCTTTCGGCTCTCGTCGACCTGAGCGCCGCAAACGGAGGACGAAGGTGCGGTCAGCGTTTGGTGAGGGCCTCATTCCCGTCAGGCTTGTCGAATACACCGGATCGTGGCGGAACGGCTCGCTTACTCCGTCTTCGGCTCTTCTCATTCAAACATGGTATGGATGACCAGGTGATTCCCGACGACCACGTCGACGCCCGGATCCGCGGCGAGCACGTGGATGTGCCTGAGTGGGCGCAACCGGGCCTGACTGGTGGATGGACGCAGGAGTGGACATCGTTCGGCATGGCAGTGCCCGGATCAGACGAGGGACTGCCGATCGTCGTGGCGGGTGGCGCCACTCATCTCCGTCGCCGAGTCGACTGTGATTCGTCGCTTCAGCTCGTGCCGACCTACTGGGACCACTCCGCGCTTTCAGAACTGGTCGTGAAAACCTCCGAGGAGAACGCGTGATCTGGCCCATCGGCGTCATCCTGATGATGTTCGGGCTCTCCGCATACGCGGGCATCTGGAGGAGTTGGTCGAGAGACGGCTTCTACTACTACGTCTTCGGTGTGTTCTGGTTCGGCCTGAGCATTGTCGTGATCGATGTGCAGACTCTCCTCGCGCCTCTGCCCATCTGGTTCCTTAATCTGACCACGTTCTTCTTCTTCGCGACCATAGCGACGGACTTCTACCTGCCTCCCTGCCTCACTCCACGCTGGTTCCGAGCGATGCGGAGGACGTGGAAGTGATGCACGCGACTCGCGAGAGCGGTACGGATCTGCACGAACACGCTGAGCACGGCCCCGCTCTCACGCAGACGTGGCGATATCCGACATTTCCCACTCGGAATGACGTCTTCGCCCCAGAAGGAGGCCGTCGATGATGTACGCGATCGGCGCCAGCTTCATGGCCGTCGGCCTCCTCGGCTACACCGGCCTCTGGCGAGCGTGGTCTCGCAACGGGTACTACTACTACGTCTTCGGGTTCTTCTGGTTCGGACTCGGTGCGTTCCTCATCGGGTTCATCAAGTTCATCCCGACCGCTCCCACGTGGATCCTGTGGATCCCCATGGTCCTGATCGTCGGAGGTGCCGCAAGCACGTGGTACCTGCCGCCGATCCTGACGCCACGGTGGTTCCGGGCGATGCAGCGCTCACATGGTTGAGCTGCAGCGCCATGGCGAGAATCGTGAGGCCAGGGCCGTGCCCCATGCACGACGAAGCGCCTCCTTAGTGGTCCGCCGGCCCCGTCCCGCCGCTCCACGACCCGGTGACACGACAGCGGGCGCGCCCGCCATCGTCTCGCACACGAGCACCTGATGCTGACCCTCCTCGGAGCCGCCCTGACGGGCATGGGCCTCCTCGCGTACACGGGCCTCTGGCGCTCCTGGTCCCGAGGCGGCCATCACTTCTACGTCCTCGGCCTGTTCTGGTACGGGCTCGCCATGCTCGGCACCTCGATCCTGTACGCGTTCCGGCCCGTGCCGGAGTGGACCCGGTACCTGGTGATCGGAGTCATGCTCGTCGGTGTGATCGGCGCGTTCTACCTCCCGCCGTTCATGACGCCGCGGTGGTTCCGGGCCATGCGGCGCGCGCACCGGTAACGCGCGCGCGGCCTGCCCGCTGTGGCAGCGCTCCGCCGACGCCGGCCCCGACGGCGTTCCACTGAGGCGCTGATGGATGCGACGAAGCCGGAGATCCGCGCATCCGGCCCACTGCGACGACACCGCGATCGCGAACGAGAAGAGCCCCGCACCTCGATGAGGTGCGGGGCTCGTGCGGTGGATCTGAGGGGATTCGAACCCCTGACCCCCTGCATGCCATGCAGGTGCGCTACCAACTGCGCCACAGACCCGTACTCCGCTTCCCTGCGGAAGCGACTCGTCTACATTACTACACATTCCGACCGCCCCATGACCAGGGCATCCGCGTCGACGGACCGGTCGGGCGACGACAGCGCGTCAGTCGAAGAGCTCGCTGAGCCAGCTCTCCTTCTTGCGGCGCTTCCCGCCGTAGCCGTCACCCTGTCCGTAGCCGCCAGCCAGCCCGTAGCCGCCGGCGGGCGGATATCCGGACCCGCGGTCGTCCCGCGACCCGTACGAGCGGTCACGGCCGTCCTCACGCCGGCGATCGCCATCACGGCGATCGCGGTCGTCGTCGCGCCAGCGGTCGTCGCGTCCCGCATCCGGGTAGCCGCCCAGCGGCGCTGCCGGCGCCACGGGAGGCGCGGCCGCTGCCGGGGGCCGGGACTCCTGCTCGGCGCGGTCGAGGATCTTGTCGAGCTCCCCGCGGTCGAGCCACACGCCCCGGCAATCGGGGCAGTAGTCGATCTCGACCCCGCTGCGCTCGCTCATGACCAGGGTCGCGGAGTCGTTGGGGCACTTCATGCGGGGATCTCCTCGCGGGCGGGATGGGAGCGGATCAGGATGCGGAGGCCGTCGGCTCGATCTCGAGGGCGACGACGGGGCAGTCCTTCCAGAGGCGCTCCAGCGAGTAGTACATGCGGTCCTCCTCGGTGAAGACGTGGGCGACGACGTCGCCGAAGTCGAGGAGGATCCAGCGTCCCTCGCTCTTCCCCTCGCGGCGCAGCGGCTTGGCGCCGGCCTCGATCATCTTGTCCTCGATCTCGTCGGCGACCGCCTGCGCGTTCCGCTCGTTGCGGGCCGAGGCGATGAGGAAGACGTCGGTGAGGGGCAGGGGCCCGGAGACGTCGAGCGCGACGAGGTCGATGGCCTGCTTGGAGTCGGCGGCGAGGGCGGCGACCTTGAGCAGGTCGAGGGCGCGGGGAGAAGCGGTCACAGAGTCCTTCCGGGACGGGTGGGGTGGTGCATCAGCGATCAGAATACATTCGTCATGAAGGCGACGATGACGAGACCCGCGCCGATGACGGCCACTCCCCCGGCCGTGACGGCCGCCACGACGGGCGCGGTGAAGCGCTTGCGGGGCGGCGGCTGCACGACGGCGCGCGTGGAGGTGTGGGTGCTGACGGCGCGGCTCGCGCGGACGGGCTCCGAGTCGGAGCCGCCGGGAGCGTGGTCCTGGTCGTCGCTCTGCTCGAGGATCCGGTCCATGTCGGCCGTGTCGAACCGGTCCGGGTGGGTGCCCATGGAGCCGAGGCTCCGCGGGAGGTCGATGGAACCCGTGATGATGATCTCGCCCGTGCTGTTCAGCGCCTGCTGCATGTCGTTGACATGGGGCACGGTCGGGAGGATGAAGTGGTTGCCGGTGTGCGGCTGGTCCTCGTCGACCTGGTCCTGCACCGACCAGTGGCCGGTGGGCGGGGTGAACGGCGACCGCGCATCGGCGGTGGTGTCGGCCTCGGTCGTCGGAGCCTCCGGCGACGTGCGCTCGTCGGCGCCGTCGTCGACGTCGGGGCGAGCGGGCGCACCGTCGGCGTCGTCCTCGGCATCGGAGGCGCGCGTGCCGAACGCGGGCTCGAGGTGGGGGGCGGGAGCCGCGGAGTCCCAGGGGGTGGCCTCGAGGGACGGAGCGGGTCGGGGATCCTCGCCGCGCTCGGGGATGTGGGTCGCGAGCGGCGGCACGGTGGGCTGCTCCCCGGACGCGTCGACGTCGTGGTCGGCGTCGACGACCGACGGCGTGATGGGCGCGAAGGGCCACGCCGACGGGATGCGCGCCGACGCGTCGGCGGCGTCCTCGGGGACCACGTCGTCCGCGGTCGAGGACGCGGGTGCCTCCGTCGGCACGTCGGCGTCCGTCTCCGCCGCGCCGGTCTCCGCGGGGGCCTCGGACGCGGACGCGGGGGTCGCGTCCGGGGCGTCCGGGGCGTCCGGCGTCTCCTCCGCGAGGGCGGCCCGACGGTACGCGCTGCCGTAGGGGGCGCGCGGACGCGGGGTCGCCCGGGATCCGCGCCCGTAGCGGACGTACGGCGGGACCGTGGCGTCGCCGACGGGCGGGGCGTCGTCGACCGGCGCCGGCGCCACGTCCGGCCCCGCAGCGCCCTCGTCGGTGGAGTCGTCCGTCGTCGCGGGAACGTCGGGCGCGTCCTGATCCGCTGCCACGTCGGCGGGCACGTCGTGCTCGGATCCACGCTGCTGGCGGGCTGCCTGCTCCGCCTCGCGGATGGCGCGCAGCTGGCGACGCGTGAGGACGCCGCCGGAGAGCAGGATCGCGGAGGTGTCCGCGCCGACGCCGGGCATCGTGGCCGGCTCGCCGGAGGGCTCCTCGGAGGGGCCGGACGACGCTGCCGATCCAGGTCCGTCGGCGGTGTCCGCGGGGTCGTCGCTCGGAGCGGCACCACCGTCGGAGGACGGCGCCGCCGCGTCCTCGGCGGGCGCGTCGTCGGCCTCGTCGATGCCCAGGGCCTGAGCGCGCGCGCGCTCGGCGGCGCGCATCTCACGGCGGCTGAGGCCGAGGGTCGCGGGAGCGGGACCGTCGTCGAACGAGGTCGGCCCGGTGTCGGGCGCGTCGTGGGAGGGGGTCATTGCGGGCTCCGATACAGGTGGTGCTTGGAGATGTACTGGACGACTCCGTCGGGGACGAGGTACCACACGGGGAATCCGCGTCCGACTCGGCTCCGGCAGTCGGTCGAGGAGATGGCGAGCGCCGGGACCTCCAGCAATCTTACGTCGGCGTGCGGGAGGCCGCTCTCGGTGAGGTCGTGCCCCGGCCGCGTGACCGCGACGAAGTGCGCCAGGTCCCACAGCTCCTGCACGTCCTTCCAGCCGAGGATCTGCTGGATGGCGTCGGCGCCGGTGATGAAGAAGAGCTCGGCGTCCGGATGAGCGCTCCGGATGTCGCGGAGGGTGTCGATCGTGTACGTCGTGCCCCCGCGATCGATGTCGACCCGGCTGACGGTGAAGCGGGGGTTCGCCGCGGTGGCGATGACGGTCATGAGGTACCGGTGCTCGCCGTCCGTCACGGTCTGCTTCTGCCAGGGCTGGCCGGTGGGCACGAAGATCACCTCGTCGAGCTGCAGGTGCTGCTGCACCTCGCTCGCGGCGACCAGGTGGCCGTTGTGGATGGGGTCGAAGGTCCCGCCCATGACCCCGATGCGCGGGCGCGGGGTCGTCGGAGAGGTCATGGGGCGGGGGCTCCGGATCAGTGCGCCTGGTCGGCGGTCCCGTGGCCCTGCTCCGCCACCGGCGGCTTGCCCCACTTCTCCGAGTGGCGGTTGCTGACGTCGCGGAAGCTGAACATGACGACGCCGAGGGCGATGAACACGACGGCCGCGACCGCCGGGAAGACCCAGAGCGGAGCGGCGAGCTCCATGGCGTGCTCGGTCTCGGCGAGGATGGTGGTGGTCAGCGCGTGCATGGGATCTCCGTTCGTGGCACGCCCCGGGGCACGGAGGCGGCGCCTGCCATCCTATCGGCGGCCCCCCGAGAGGGGCGCATCCGCTCCCGGGCGTGCCGTCGGCCCGCTGCCGACGCGGGGCGGGAACCCGAGCCGTCAGCCGCGGACCTGGCCGCTGCCCCGGACGATCCACTTCGTGCTCGTGAGCTCCTGCAGGCCCATCGGTCCGCGGGCGTGCAGCTTCTGCGTGGAGATGCCGACCTCGGCGCCGAAGCCGAAGACGGATCCGTCCGTGAACCGCGTGGACGCGTTCACCATGACGACGGCGGAGTCGACGGCGGACAGGAAGCGCTCCGCCTCCCCCACGTCCGAGGTGACGATCGACTCGGTGTGGTGCGTGGACCAGCGGGCGATGTGCGCGACCGCGTCCTCCGCGGAGTCGACCACGCGGACGGCGAGGTCGAGCGACAGGTACTCGGCGGCCCAGTCCTCGTCGGTCGCGGGGACGGCGCCGGGCCAGAGACCGCGGACGGCCTCGTCTCCGTGGATCGTCACGCCGCGGACGCGGAGCGCGTCGAGCACGGCGGGCAGGACACGGGGGGCGGCGTCCCGGTGCACGAGCAGCGTCTCCATCGCGTTGCAGACGCTCGGGCGGCTGACCTTGGCGTCGACCGCGATGTCCACGGCCATGGCCGCGTCCGCGGAGGCGTCGAGGTAGACGTGGACGACGCCAGCGCCCGTCTCGATGACCGGGACGGTCGACTCCTCCACGACGGTGCGGATGAGGTCCGCGGATCCGCGCGGGACGAGGACGTCGACGAGGCCGCGGGCGCGCATCAGCCGGGCGGCGCCGGCACGGCCGTGGGGGTCCACCGTCTGCACGGCGTCCGCCGGGAGGCCCGCCTCGGCGACCGCCTCCCGCATGACCTCGACCAGCACGGCGTTCGAGCGCAGGGCGGCGGATCCGCCGCGGAGCACGACGGCGTTGCCGCTCCGGAGGGCGAGCGCGGCGATGTCGACCGTGACGTTCGGGCGCGCCTCGTAGATCGCGCCGACGACGCCGAACGGCACGCGCACCTGCGAGAGGAGCAGCCCGTTAGGGAGGGTGCGGCCGCGCACCACCTGCCCGAGCGGGTCGTCGAGTCGACGGATCCCCGCCACGGCGTCCGCCAGCGCGCGCACCCGCGCCGCGTCGAGGGCGAGGCGGTCGAGGAGCCCGGCGGCGAGGCCCGCGGCCCGTCCGGCGGCGAGGTCCTCCGCGTTGGCGGCCACGATGCGGTCGGAGGCCGCGTGGAGGGCCGCCGCGATGCGGTCGAGGGCGGCGTCGCGCTCCCCCGCCGTGCTGGCCGCGAGCCGGGTCGACGCGGTGCGTGCGGCGACGAGGATCCCCTCCAGCGCGGACGACGACGCGTCCGCATCGGTGCGGGCGGCGGGATCGACGGCGGACGCGAGCGCGGCGTCGGTTCCGCCGGTGACGGTCGTGGGCATGGGGGAAGCCTAGCCAGGCGGGAGGGCCGGGCGACCGCGGCGGATCAGGGGCGCGGGGCGAACCACGTGCCGACCAGCGCGCCGTCGAGCGCCTCCGCCACCTGCGCGGTCGAGGTGAGCAGGACGCCCGTGCCGGAGCCGGCGGCCAGGCGCGCCGCGGCGACCTTGGTGACCGCTCCGCCGGTGCCGACGCCCGTGCCGGTGCTGCCGATCTCGACGCCCGCCAGCTCGTCGCCGAACCCGACGTGCGCGATGCGCTCGGCGCCCGGCTCCTGCGGCGGCCGCGTGTACAGCGCGTCCACGTCGGACAGCAGGAGGAGGAGGTCGGCCTCCACGAGCTGCGCGACGAGGGCGGCCAGCCGGTCGTTGTCGCCGAAGCGGATCTCATGGGTGGCCACGGTGTCGTTCTCGTTGACGATCGGCAGGATCCGGAGCCCCAGCAGCCGCTCCATGGCGCGCTGGGCGTTCTCGCGGTGGTCGGGGGCGGCGAGGTCGCCCGCGGTGAGGAGCACCTGGCCCGCGACGATGCCGTAGCGGTCGAGCGCCTCCTGGTAGCGGAAGACCAGGATGCTCTGGCCCACCGCGGCCGCGGCCTGCTGCGTCGCGAGGTCGGCCGGGCGGTCGTCGAGGCGGAGGAAGGGCATGCCCGTCGCGATGGCGCCGGACGAGACGAGCACCACCTCGGCGCCGCGGCCGTGCGCGACGGCGATCGCGTCGACGAGCAGGCGGATCCGCCCGGCGTTCTCCCCGCTGATGGACGACGAGCCCACCTTCACGACGATGCGGCGCGCACCCGGGATCCCGGCGCGCGAGGTCGTCCCCACGCGCGCAGCCCTCCCCACGGGTCAGGCCTTCTCGTCCGTGGGGGCCTCGCCGTCCTCGCCGTCCTCGTCGGCCCAGAGCCCGGCCTCGCCCTCGCGCACGAGCTGCGCGCGGGCCTCGGCCTTGGCGTCCATGCGCGCGAAGTAGTCCTCGCGGCGCGCCTGGTTGGTGCGTCGGCGGATCGGGTCGACGCGGGCGTCGGCCCCACGCGGGCTCGTGATGAGCTCGGCCGTGGACGTGAGCGTGGGCTCCCAGTCGAAGACGATGCCGTCGCCCTCGCCGATGACGACGCTGGATCCGGCGACCGCGCCTGCCTTGAACAGGCCGTCCTCGACGCCGAGCTTGGCCAGACGGTCGGCCAGGTAGCCGACGGCCTCGTCGTTGGTGAAGTCGGTCTGCTGCACCCAGCGCTCGGGCTTCGCGCCGAGGACGCGGAAGATGTCGCCGTAGCTGCCGCCGTCGACGCGGATCGTGAAGGGCTTCTCGTCCACGGCGCGGGGGCGGAGGACGATGCGCTCGGCCTCGGGCTGCTCGAGCGCCTTCGTGCGCGCGGCCTCCACGAGCTCGGCGAGGGCGAAGGACAGCTGGCGCAGGCCGTCGCGGCTGACCGTCGAGATGTCGAACACGCGGTAGCCGCGGGCCTCGAGCTCCGGGCGCACGAGCTCGGCGAGCTCCTTCGCCTCGGGCACGTCGACCTTGTTGAGCGCGATGAGCTGGGGGCGCTCGATGAGCGGCACCTGACCCTCGGGCACGGGGTACGCGGCGAGCTCCCCGAGGATGATGTCGAGGTCGGAGATGGGGTCGCGGCCGGGATCGAGCGTCGCGCAGTCGAGCACGTGCAGCAGCGCCGAGCAGCGCTCCACGTGGCGGAGGAACTCGAGCCCCAAGCCCTTGCCCTCGCTCGCGCCCTCGATGAGGCCGGGCACGTCCGCCACGGTGTAGCGGGAGTCCGCCACCTCGACGACGCCGAGGTTCGGGTGCAGCGTGGTGAACGGGTAGTCGGCGATCTTCGGCTTCGCCGCCGAGATGGACGCGACGAGGCTCGACTTGCCCGCGGACGGGTAGCCGACGAGCGCGACGTCGGCGACGACCTTGAGCTCGAGGACGACGTCGCCCTCCTGGCCGCGCGTGCCGAGGAGCGCGAAGCCGGGGGCCTTGCGCTTGGTGGTGGCGAGCGACGCGTTGCCGAGCCCGCCCTGGCCGGCCTCGGCCGCGACGAAGCGCATGCCGGGCACAGCCATGTCGACGAGGACCTCGCCGTCGGTGTCCTTGACGACGGTGCCGACCGGGACGGGGAGCTCGAGCATCTCGCCGAGCGTGCCATGGCGGTGGTCGCCCATGCCGGGGCCGCCGTTGCGCGAGGACCGGTGCGGCCCGCGGTGGTAGGCGAGGAGGGTGGTGACCTGCGGGTCGGCGACGAGGACGATGTCCCCGCCGTTGCCGCCGTTGCCGCCGTCGGGGCCCGCGAGGGGCTTGAACTTCTCGCGGCGCACCGAGACGCAGCCGTTGCCGCCGTTTCCCGCCCGCAGGTGGAGGGTCACGGTGTCGACGAATGTCGCCATGGCTGTCGCTCGTTTCTTCTAGAGGTGTCCCTGCGGAACGCACGCAAGGGCGGGCCGAGGAGGCCCGCCCTTGAGGTGCTGCGCGGCAGTGCCGCTGCAGGGTCCGTGCTGTCGGCCTGCGCTAGGCCGGGACGACGATGTTGACGACCTTGCGGCCGCCCTTGACGCCGAACTCCACCGAACCGGCGGAGAGGGCGAACAGCGTGTCGTCGCCGCCACGGCCGACGTTGACGCCGGGGTGGAAGTGCGTGCCGCGCTGGCGGACGATGATCTCGCCGGCGCCGACGACCTGGCCGCCGAAGCGCTTCACGCCGAGGCGCTGGGCGTTCGAGTCACGGCCGTTGCGGGTAGAGCTCGCGCCCTTCTTGTGTGCCATCTGTATCTCCCTGCGGTCTCGGTGCTAGTTGATCTCGGTGACCTGGACGCGCGTGAGGTCCTGGCGGTGCCCCTGGCGCTTCTTGTACCCGGTCTTGTTCTTGAACTTCTGGATGACGATCTTGGGACCGCGGAGGTCGTTCAGGATCTCGGCGCTGACGGTGACGTCGGCGAGCTTCGCGGCGTCCGTGGTGATGGTGTCGCCGTCGACGAGCAGGACCGCGGGGAGCACGACCTTGCCGCTCTGCTGGTTCTTGACCCGGTCCATCGTGACGATGGTCCCGACCTCGACCTTCTCCTGCCGACCGCCGGCGCGCACAACTGCGTAAACCACTTTTCCGTACCTGTTTTCTCTCGCGGGCTTGACTCACTGAGGACATGACGCCTCGTGGCCCGAATCATTGGAGGAAGTCTGCGGCACGCGCGCGACCTTCGAGGATCAGCGCATGCCAGCGACTCACGTTACCGGAACGCCGGACAGGGGTCAAACTCCGGACCCCCAGCGTCCTCGTCGATCATACGCGAGGGCGGGCGCTCCCCCGGGCATCCCCGCCGGGCGCGTCGCGCGTCCCGCCGGCCCCGCACCCTCGTCGTCCGTCGCGTCGCGTGCCTAGGATCGACGGATGAGCGTGCTCCTCGACCGACCCGCGTGGCCCGCGCACGGGACGCTCTGGGCGCACCTCGTGAGCGACGCGTCCCTCGAGGAGCTGCACGCGTTCGCGCGGGCCGCGGGGATCCCCGAGCGGGGCTTCGACCGCGACCACTACGACGTGCCCGCCGCGCGGTACGACGAGCTCGTCGCGCTCGGCGCCGTGCCCGTGTCGAACCGGGATCTCGTCCGCCGCCTGCAGGCGAGCGGGCTGCGGGTCACCCAGCGCGAGCGGCGCGCTCCCCGGGGCTGAGGTCCCGACGCGCGGACGATGCCCCTCGCGCGG
The DNA here is from genome assembly GCF_027858075.1 of Clavibacter sp. CT19. Classification (NCBI taxonomy): domain Bacteria; kingdom Bacillati; phylum Actinomycetota; class Actinomycetes; order Micrococcales; family Microbacteriaceae; genus Clavibacter; species Clavibacter sp. CT19. Next base: position 158,861 of record NZ_JAQHYR010000010.1, read on the forward strand.
ACGACACCCCGGGGCCGCGGACGATGCCCCGGCGCGCGGACGACGGAGGGCCCGGAGCACGTGCTCCGGGCCCTCCTCTGCGGCCGTCGCGCGGACGGCCGAGTGGCCTAGCTGCCGTCGGCGTCGGGCGCCGGCGTCGTCAGCGTCGCGGTGGACACGCGACGGCTGCGCGAGCGGCCCTGCCCCGGCTCCTTGGGCTGCGGCAGCGCGTCGAGCACGGAGCCGAGGAGCTGCTCCGCGTCCGCCGAGCTGACGCGGCGGGGTGCCGTGCGCGCGCTCGCCACCGGGATGTCGAGGATCTGGACGGGCTCGAGGCGGATCGCCTCGCGCGGCTCCAGGGTCGACAGGGCGGGCTCCTCCACGGCCGCGTCGGCGGGCGTCGGGTCCTCCACGGGAGCCGACGGCGCGTCGGCGGCGGGTGCCAACGCCGTCGAGCCCTCGGGTGCCTCGGCGGTCGCAGACGACGCGCGTCCCCGTCCGCCGCGACTCCGACGCGGGCGGTCACCGCGGGGCTGCTCCTCGGCGGGCGCGGCCTCGACGCGTGCCGCGGGCTCCGCGGTCTCGTCCGGGGTGCGCACGACGTCCTCGACCCGGTCGATGGCGTCGTTCACCGTCTGGATGGTGCTCGTCGCGATCTTGGCGAGGGCGTTCCGCGCGTCGTCGGTGATGCTGTGGGTGCTGGCCGCGGGCGTCCGCGGCTGCTGCTGCGGCTGCCCGCCGCCGTTGCCGCGACCGCCGCCGCCGTTGCCTCCGCCGTTCCCGTGCTCCTGCTGGCCCTTGCCGCCGCGTCGGCGTCCCTGGCCCTGCACGGGCTCCTGCGGCGTCTGCGTGTGCGCCATGAGCGGGTCGTGGTGGATGATGATGCCCCGCCCGGCGCACGTCTCGCAGTTCTCGGAGAACGACTCCAGGAGGCCGAGGCCGAGCTTCTTGCGGGTCATCTGCACGAGTCCGAGCGACGTGACCTCGGCGACCTGGTGCTTGGTGCGGTCGCGGCTGAGGCACTCCACCAGGCGCCGCAGCACGAGGTCGCGGTTCGTCTCGAGGACCATGTCGATGAAGTCGACGACGATGATGCCGCCGATGTCGCGCAGGCGCAGCTGGCGGACGATCTCCTCCGCGGCCTCGAGGTTGTTCTTGGTGACGGTCTCTTCGAGGTTGCCGCCGGATCCGACGAACTTGCCCGTGTTCACGTCGACCACGGTCATGGCCTCGGTGCGGTCGATGACGAGCGATCCGCCCGACGGCAGCCAGACCTTGCGGTCGAGCGCCTTCTCGATCTGCTCGCTGACGCGGTAGTGGTCGAACGAGTCCTTCTCGCCCGAGTAGGCCTGCACCCGGTCGATGAGGTCGGGCGCCACGCCGCGGAGGTAGCCCTCGATGATCTCCTGGGCGTCGCCGCCGTCGATCACGAGCTCGCGGAAGTCCTCGTTGAAGACGTCGCGGATGATCTTGAGCAGCAGGTCGGGCTCGGAGTGCAGGAGCGCGGGCGCCTGCGCCTTCTCGACCTGACGGCTGATCTCGGACCACTGCGACGTGAGGCGCTCGACGTCGAGCTTGAGCTGCTCCTCCGTCGCGCCCTCGGCGGCCGTGCGGACGATGACGCCCACGTTCTCGGGCAGCACCTCCTTGAGGGTCTTCTTGAGGCGCGCGCGCTCGGTGTCGGGGAGCTTGCGGCTGATGCCGTTCATCGACCCGTTGGGCACGTAGACGAGGTAGCGGCCGGGCAGGCTGACCTGGCTCGTGAGGCGGGCGCCCTTGTGGCCGACCGGGTCCTTCGTGACCTGGACGAGCACGCGGTCGCCGGGCTTCAGCGCGACCTCGATGCGGCGGGCGTGGTTGCCGCCGCCCTTGTCGGCGTTGGCCGCCTCCCAGTCGACCTCGCCGGAGTAGAGGACGGCGTTGCGGCCTCGGCCGATGTCGATGAACGCGGCCTCCATGCTCGGCAGCACGTTCTGGACGCGGCCGAGGTAGACGTTGCCGATGAGGGACGCCTCGTCGGCGCGGGCCACGTAGTGCTCCACGAGGACGTGGTCCTCGAGCACGCCGATCTGGATCTTGCCGTCGCGGGAGCGCACGATCATGCTGCGGTCGACGGACTCGCGGCGGGCCAGGTACTCCGACTCCGTGAGGACGGGACGGCGGCGGCCGGCATCGCGGCCGTCGCGGCGGCGCTGCTTCTTGGCCTCGAGGCGCGTGGACCCCTTGATCCGCTGCGGCTCGGTGATGAGCTCGGGCTCGCGGGGCGTGCGGACCTTGACGACGGTGCCGGGCGCGTCGTCGCCGTCGCGGCCCTCCTCGCCGGAGCGGCGGCGCGCGCGACGGCGGACCGACGGGGCGTCGTCGTCCTCGTCGCGGTCGTCGTCGCGGTCGCGGTCGCGGTCGCGCGGGTCGCGGCCCGTGCCGCGGTCCTGGGCGCGACCGCCGCGGCGGGAGGAGCGCGACGGGCGCTCGTCGCGCTCGAGGTCGTCGTCCTGGTCGTCGCGGCGGTCGTCGCGGCGGTCGTCCCGCTCGCGGCGGGGCGGCAGCGGCGCGATGTCCGGCGCCTGGAAGAAGACGGAGAGGGACGGGAGCGCGCGGGCGGGCGCCTCCGGCTCCTGCGGCGCGGGGGCCGCAGCGGCTGCGGCGTCCTCGGCGACGGAGGGCGCCTCGGCGGGGGTCGCGTCGGCGACCGGCGCGGCGCTCGGCGCCGCGATCGGCCAGTCGACCGCCGGAGCGTCCGAGGCGCCTGCCGCGGGAGCCGAGGCGGACGCGGATGCAACGGCACGACGCGGGGCACGCGCGCGGCTCGCCCGCACGGGCGGCTGCCCCTCGGCCGCATCCGGGGCGGACCCCTCGGACGGCGCGGCGACGGCGGCGGACGCGTCGACGCTGGCGTCGTCCGTCGGGGCGCCCGCGGGTGCGGAGGCGGTGGCGCTCGCGCGGCGGGAGCGTCGGACGACCGGCGCCTCCGTCTCGTCGGGCGTGGACGGGGTGGTCTCGTTCTCGTTCAGGGTTCGGCCCTTCGCTTCGGAGGCGGCGGACGCACCGCTCGCCTCGGGGGTCGCGGCACCGGGGAGGACGGACGCGCCGTCGGTCCCCTCGGTCGCGGTCGGCTCGGCACGGCGGCCCGTGAGCCGCTCGAAGAGGCGCGGGCGCCTCCTGCCGGTGTTCTCGTCTCTCTCCACCATCTCTGGTGCACTCCTCAGCCGGGCGGTACGGCCGCGCCGTACCCCGGTAGCTCTCCGAGTGGATCCCCGCGTTCGCGGTTCTCCGTCGATCCTTGGTCTGCGACGACCGGCCCGAGGCTTCGGTCGTGCGCACTGGTACGGAACTGGCTATCCGCCGCCGGACGTGCCTGGCGGCCCGGGTCTGCCCCGGGAAAGACTCTTCATGGCGGTCGACCCGCGCGGCGGGACGACCTGCCTGCCAGTATCGCACGCCGACGTCCACCCGGCCGTCAGGGTCGGGGCCCGCCGGTCTGCCATGATCACCGCATGACCGCGACCCGGGCCCCCGTGCACACCCGCTCCCTGGCCCTCCTGCTGGTCGTGACGGGAGTCGTCGGGTGGATCGGGGCGTTCGTCCTCGTGCTCGACCGCCTCCACCTGTTGGAGAACCCGGGCGCGTCGCTGTCCTGCGACGTCAACCCGTTCATCTCCTGCGCCACGGTCATCCAGTCGCCGCAGGGGTCGCTGTTCGGCTTCCCGAACCCGCTCATCGGCGTGGCCGCGTTCGTCGTGCCCGTGGTGATCGGCATGGCCCTGCTGGCGGGTGCGCGGTTCGCGAGGTGGTTCTGGACCCTGTTCGCGATGGGCACGTTCGCGGGCTGGGTGTTCGTCACCTGGCTCTTCACGCAGAGCGTCTTCGTCATCGGCGCGCTCTGCCCCTACTGCCTGCTGGTGTGGAGCGCCATGATCCCGCTGTGGTGGGGCACGCTGTCGGCCACCGCCCGCGCCGGGCTGCTGCCGCTGCCCGCGGGGATCCGCCGAGCCGCCGACGCGGTGGCGCCGTACACGTGGGCGATCGTCGTGCTCAACTACGCGATCATCGTCGTCGCGATCATCGCGACGTTCCCCGCGCTGATCCCCACGCTCCTCGGCTGAGGCGCCGGGACGACGAGAGGGGCCGACCGGATCGCCCGTCGGCCCCTCTCGTCGTGTCGGGAGCTAGAACCAGAGGGCGAGCTCGCGCTCGGCCGACTCGGGCGCGTCGCTGCCGTGCACGAGGTTCTGCGCGACGGCGAGGCCCCAGTCGCGGCCGAGGTCGCCGCGGATCGTGCCGGGCGCGGCGCCCGTCGGGTCGGTCGTGCCGGCGAGCGACCGGAAGCCCTCGATGACGCGGTTCCCGGCGACGCGCACGGCGACGACCGGGCCCGACTCCATGAACGCGACGAGCGGCTCGTAGAACGGCTTGCCCTGGTGCTCCTCGTAGTGCTGCTCGAGCAGCGCGCGGTCGGCCCGCACCATGCGCAGGTCGACGATCCGGTAGCCCTTGGCCTCGATGCGGCGGAGGATCTCGCCGGTGAGGCCGCGGGCGACGCCGTCGGGCTTGACGAGGACGAGGGTCTCCTGGTCGGGAGCGGTCATGGGTTCCTCCTACGGGGTGGGAGCCGGCGGCTCGGTGGTGGGTCGGTGGTCGGTGGGGCGGTCGTCGGCATCCGGTACGTCGGCGGATCGCGCGGCCCGCTGCTCGTCGAGCATGGCCTGCTCCCACGCGCCGCGGGCGGCGGCCTTCTCGCGGTCGATGCGGGCGCCCTGCACCATCGCGTAGACCCACAGGAGCAGGAAGAACCCGCCGACCGCGAACATGGCGGGCAGCACGAAGCCGGTGAGGACGACGAGGATCTGCACCACCCAGCCGGCCCGCACGCCGAGCGGCGTGCGGAGCGAGCCGACCACCGCGAGCATCGCGAGGACGAGCAGCGCGCCGCCGCCGAGCGCGGGCAGCGCGGGAAGAGCCTCGAGCCCGAAGGCCACGAGGCTCGCCAGGAACACGACGATGACCTGGAAGCCCATGACGATGGACCCGAGGATCTCGACCGTCGTCCGGGGCGGGCGGGGTCGCCGGGTGCGGGCCGGGCGGCCGTCGGTGCTCACGCGATCTTCCAGCCCTCGTCGCGCGCGTGCTCGATGGCCTCGCCCACGAGGAGGATGGAGCCGGTGACGAGCGCCGCGCCCTTCTCGGTCTCGCCCGCGGAGTCGCGCGCGTCGTCGAGGGCGGTCCGGAGGTCGGGCTCGACCGTGACGCGGTCGCGGCCGACGACGCCCACCACGATCCGGGCGAGCTCGTCGGGATCCACCGACCGCTCGGACGCGGAGCGCGTGACGATGAAGTGGTCCACGACGGGCGCGAGCTCCCGCACGATGCCCTCCGCGTCCTTGTCGGCGAGCACGCCGATCACCGCGGTCACGCGATCGAACGTGAAGTAGACGGGCAGCGCGGCCGCGAGCGACGCGGCGCCCGCCGGGTTGTGCGCGGCGTCGACGAGCACGGTCGGCTCGGTGCCGACGACCTGCAGGCGGCCCGGGCTCGTCACGGTGGCGAGGCCCTCGGCGAGCACGTCCTCGTGGATGGCGTGGTCGCCGCCGCCCAGGAACGACTCGACCGCGGCGATCGCGACCGCGGCGTTCTGCGCCTGGTGCGCGCCGAAGAGCGGCAGGAAGACGTCCCGGTAGGTGCCCGCGAGCCCCTGCACGCTGATGACCTGGCCGCCGACCGCGAGCGTCGTGTCGAGGAGGCGGAACCGCTCCCCCTCCATGGACCAGGTGGACTCGGTGAGCTCGGCCGCGCGCGTGAGCTCGGCGACCACCTCGGGCGCCTGGGCGCTCGAGACGACGTCCGACGCCGGCTTCACGATGCCGGACTTGGTGCGCGCGATCTCCGCGACGGTGGATCCCAGACGCTGCGTGTGGTCGAGCGACACGGGCGTGAAGACCGCGACCTCGCCGTCGGCGACGTTGGTGGAGTCCCATTCGCCGCCCATGCCGACCTCGACCACGGCGACGTCCACGGGGGCGTCCGCGAAGGACGCGAACGCGAGCACGGTGAGCGCCTCGAAGAACGTGACGGGCTGCTCCCCCGCGGCCACGAGCTCCCGGTCGACGAGGTCGATGAACGGCTCGACGTCGGCCCAGTTGCGGCTGAGGGCCTCGTCGGTGATCGGCTCGCCGTCGATCACGATGCGCTCGTTGACCCGCACCAGGTGCGGGCTCGTGAACAGCCCCGTGCGGAGGCCGGCGGCGCGCAGGATGCTCTCGGCCATCCGGCTCGTGGACGTCTTCCCGTTGGTGCCCGTGACGTGGACGATCTTGTAGGCGCGGTGCACGTCGCCGAGCAGCTCGACGACGCGGCGGGTGGCGGTGAGGCGCGGCTGCGGCGCCTGTTCGCCGACGCGGGCGAGGAGCGCCTGGTAGACCTGCTCCCCCTCGCGCTCGAAGTAGTTCTCGTCGTCGACCTCGCGGCCGGCGACGATCGAGCGCTCGGCCTCGCGGCGGAGCTCGGCCGCGTCGTCGGCGAAGAGCTGGTCGTCGCTCAGGCCGTCGACGTCGGGGTCGAGGGCGCGCGCGGCCGCGTCGACGCCCTCGTCCGTCTCGGGCTCGAAGTCGTCGTCGCGGCGGACGTCGTCCGCGTCGTCGTCGAAGGGCGTCCCGCCCCGCTGGTCGCTCATGCTCGCTCCACCTCGATGTCCAGGGGCGATCCGCCGCCGACGACGATGCCGGACGCCGTCGCCTCGGCGTCCGCGTCGATCCGCAGCGCCACCGCCAGGGTCTCACGCGCGATGAGGTCGCGGAACCGCTCGGCGGCCTCGGCGCCCGCCGCATCGAGCCGGATCACGAGGGCGATGCGGTCGCTCACGTCGAGCCCCGCGCCCTTCCGCGCGTCCTGCACGTTCCGCACCACGTCGCGCGCGAGACCCTCGGCCTCGAGCTCGGGGGTGAGCGCGGTGTCGAGCAGCAGGAAGCCGCCGCCCGGCAGGAGCGCGAGCGCCTGGTCGGCGCGGTCTCCGGCCACCTCCAGCACGAGCTCGTACTCGCCGGCGACGAGCGGCACGCCGCCCGCGACGACCTCGCCGTCCGCCTCGGTCCAGTCGCCGGAGCGGGCCGCCTGGATCACCTGCTGCACGCCCTTGCCGAGGCGGGGCCCCGCGACGCGCGCGTTCACGGTGAGGCGGCGCGTGATGCCGGCGTCGGCCGCGCTCGTAGGGGTCAGCTCCTCGACGGCGACGGCCTTGACGTTGAGCTCGTCGCGGAGGATGTCCTCGAAGCGGGCGAGCCCGTCCGCGTCGTCGCTCACGACCGTGAGGCGCGCGAGCGGCTGCCGGACGCGGAGGCCCGACTGCTTGCGGAGCGACAGCGCGGTCGACGCGACCTGGCGCACCCGGTCCATCACCTCCACGAGGCGGTCGTCCGCGGGCAGGTCGTCCGGCTCCGGCCAGTCCTCGAGGTGCACGCTGCGCCCGCCCGTGAGGTCCTTCCAGATGCGCTCGGAGACGAGCGGCAGGAGCGGCGCCGCCACGCGCGTCACGGTCTCGAGGACCGTGTAGAGCGTGTCGAAGGCGCGCGTGTCGCCGCCCCCGACGCCCGCCCAGAACCGGTCGCGGCTGCGGCGCACGTACCAGTTGGTGAGCACGTCGGCGAAGTCGCGGAGGGACGCGGCGGCGAGGGTCGAGTCGAGCGCGGTCATGTGCTCGGTGACCTCGGTGACGAGGCGGCGCGTGCGGGCGAGGATGTAGCGGTCAAGGACGTCGTCGCTCGTCGTGTCGCGCGTCGCCTCGTAGCCGCCGGGCTGCGCGGAGTTCGCGTAGAGCGAGAAGAAGTACCACGTGCTCCAGAGCGGGAGCAGCACCTGGCGGACGCCCTCGCGGATGCCCTCCTCGGTGACCACGAGGTTGCCGCCGCGGAGCACGGGGCTCGCGAGGAGGAACCAGCGCATGGCGTCGGATCCGTCGCGGTCGAACACCTCGTTGACGTCCGGGTAGTTGCGGAGCGACTTCGACATCTTCTGCCCGTCGTTGCCGAGGACGATGCCGTGGCTGACGACGCTGGAGAACGCCGGCCGCTCGAACAGCGCGGTCGACAGCGCGTGCAGCGTGTAGAACCACCCGCGGGTCTGGCCGATGTACTCGACGATGAAGTCCGCGGGGCTGTGCTCGTCGAACCACTCGCGGTTCTCGAACGGGTAGTGCACCTGCGCGAAGGGCATGGACCCGGAGTCGAACCAGACGTCGAGCACGTCCTCGATGCGGCGCATGGTGCTCCTCCCCGTCGGGTCGTCGGGGTTCGGGCGGGTGAGCTCGTCGATGAACGGGCGGTGCAGGTCGGTCGGGCGCACGCCGAAGTCGGCCTCGAGCTCGTCGAGGCTGCCGTACACGTCGACGCGCGGGTACGCGGGGTCGTCGCTCTTCCACACCGGGATGGGGCTTCCCCAGAACCGGTTGCGGCTGATCGACCAGTCGCGCGCGTTGCCGATCCACTTGCCGAACTGGCCGTCCTTGACGTTCTCGGGCGTCCACGTGATGTCCTGGTTGAGGCGCACCATGTCGTCGCGGAAGTCGGTGACGCGCACGAACCAGCTGGAGACCGCCTTGTAGATGAGCGGGTTCTTGCAGCGCCAGCAGTGCGGGTAGGAGTGCTCGTAGCTGGCCTGGCGGATGAGGCGGCCCTGCGCCTTGAGCATGCGCGTGAGCGTCTTGCCCGCATCCGACCACAGCTCGCCGGCGACCTCGGGCACGGTGTCGACGAAGCGGCCGCCCTCGTCGAGCGACAGGATCACGGGGATGCCGGCCGCGGCGCAGACCTGCTGGTCCTCCTCGCCGTAGGCCGGGGCCTGGTGGACGATGCCGGTGCCGTCGGTGGTCGTGACGTAGTCGGCGACGAGCACCTGCCAGGCGTTCTCCGTGCCGAAGCGCTCCGTGTCGGCGTAGAAGTCCCAGAGGCGGTCGTAGGCGACGCCCTCGAGCTGGCGGCCGAGCACGGTGCGGGAGACGGCGGCGCGGGCCTCGTCGGCGGATGCGTAGCCGAGGTCCTTGGCGTAGTTCCCCACCAGGTCCTGGGCGATGAGGTACTCGGATCCGAGCACCTCCGCCGCGAGCTGCACGGAGGACTCCCGGGGCAGGGAGTCGGGCGCCTCCGCGTCCGGCGTCCCGGCGGGTCCCGCGGGGACGACGGCGTAGACGATGTCCGGCCCGACCGCGAGCGCCATGTTGGTGGGCAGCGTCCAGGGCGTGGTCGTCCAGGCGAGCGCGCGCACGGCGGTGAGGCCGAGCGACTCCGCCTTGGCGCCGACGAGCGGGAACGTGACGGTGACGGACTGGTCCTGGCGCATGCGGTAGACGTCGTCGTCCATCCGCAGCTCGTGGTTGCTCAGCGGGGTCTGGTCGTGCCAGCAGTACGGCAGCACGCGGAAGCCCTCGTAGGCGAGGCCCTTGTCGTGCAGCTGCTTGAAGGCCCAGATGACCGACTCCATGAAGTCGACGTCGAGCGTCTTGTAGTCGTCCTCGAAGTCGACCCAGCGCGCGGAGCGGGTGACGTACTCCTCCCACTCGCCCGTGTACTCGAGCACCGAGCGGCGGGCGACGGCGTTGAACTCCTCGACGCCCATCTGCTCGATCTCGCTCTTCTCGGTGATGCCGAGCTGGCGCATCGCCTCGAGCTCCGCGGGGAGGCCGTGCGTGTCCCAGCCGAAGCGGCGGTGGACCTGCTTGCCGCGCATGGTCTGGAAGCGCGGGAAGGCGTCCTTCGCGTAGCCGGTGAGGAGGTGCCCGTAGTGCGGGAGGCCGTTGGCGAAGGGCGGACCGTCGTAGAAGACCCACTCGTCGCATCCCTCGCGCCGCTCGACGGAGGCGCGGAAGGTGTCGTCGCGCTTCCAGAACGCGAGGATCCCCTTCTCGACGTCGGGGAAGCGCGGACTGGCGGCCACCTGGTCGGGCGCGGTCGGGTCGTCGGGGACGGGACGGGGGTAGGTCATGGCATCTCCTGCGGCGATGGGGATCTCCGCGAGGACGCCCGGATGCCGTGTGCGGATCCCGAGCGCGGTACCACCCCGCTTGCCGCGCATGGCGCGACCGCTCTCCAGAGGCGATGACGGACCCGACCCGTTCGGTTCTACCTTCCCCGCCGACGTGCCCGCGGGGCTCTCTTCCGAAGGCTCCCCGGTGATGGCCGGATCGGCGCCTGTGCCCCCATGCTAGCGCGCCCGGCGGCGGTTCCGGCTGGCTCAGCCGCCGAGCTGGGACCGGTACGCGTCGGCGCGCCACGGGAGCTCGAGCACGTCGCGCCCCGACGTGTCCGGGTGTCCCGCCAGCAGCGTCCGGATGTCGTCGAGGAGGCGGGCGCGCGCGTCCTCCGGCAGCGTGCTGATCACGCTGATGGACCCGGCGAACTCCACCGCGTCCTCCGGGGACAGGCGCTGGACGTGCGGGAAGGACGCGTGCTCGACCGGGCCGAAGCCGGGGAACGGGCCGGGCTCGGGGGCGCGGTTCGCGGAGCGCGCCCCGGGGTGCAGGAGGGCGTCGAGCTCGCGGACCCAGTCGACCTCCGTGTCCATGGCGTTCCACACGATGCCGAGGCGTCCGCCGGGTCGGAGGACGCGGGCGCACTCGCGCGCCGCCTCGCCCGCGTCCATCCAGTGCCACGCCTGCGCGACGAGGACCGCGTCCTCCTCGCCGTCGCCCAGGGGGATCGCCTCGCCGCTGCCCGCGCGGACATCGACGTCGGGGGCGGATGCCGCGAGCACCCGGCGCATCCCGGCGTCGGGCTCCACGGCGGTGACGGCGAGGCCGCGTGCGGCGAGCAGACGGGTGAGCTTGCCGGTGCCCGCGCCAAGGTCGACGACGCGGCGCGACCCCGCCGGGAGCATCCAGTCGACGGCGGCGTCGGGGTAGCCGGGCCGCACCCGGTCGTACTGGTCGGCGACGGCGCCGAACGAGGAGGCGAGGTCGGAGCGGGCGGGCGTGCCGGGGGCGTCGGAGGTCATGCGGACATCCTGGCCTCGGCACGTGCGCCGCGGCGCGGCGGTTCCCACCGCCGCGCCGCGGCGCACGCGTCAGCCGAGCCGCGCCGTGGTGCGCTGCAGCCGCATCGGGTCGAGCGCGATGCCCGGGACCGTCGCCGTGCGCCCCGTGACGTCCGTGACGCGCACCGTGTACGGCCCGGCGCCGAGACCCGACGAGGCGAGCCAGTAGCCGTAGACCGTCCGCGACAGCGGCACCCAGCTCGTGCCGACCCGCACCTCGACCGAGCGGAGCTCCGTGCCGGCGTCGACGACCTGGATCGCCGCCCAGTACGCCGACGACCCCTCCTTCAGGCGGAACGCGAGCGGCGGGACCGTCGGCGCCGCGACGGGCGCGTAGGAGATGGGGATGATGCCGGCGTCGTAGTCGCCGATGGCGCGGAACGCCTCCTCGCTCAGGTCGAGGTGCCCGTGCTCGCACTCGGGGCACTGGTCCGCGACCTCGACGCGCACCGTCCCCTTCGGGCCGGTGACGTCGAGGTAGGTGCCGCACGCGGCGCTGCCGGCGTAGTCGTCCGGGCCGACCGCGACGTAGAGGCGGTTCGCGGGGATGGCGGGGAGCGAGCAGTTGCCGTTCGTCGGGTTGCCGTCCGGGCCGAGCGAGTAGTGCGTGGCGCGGCCGGATGCGGCGACGACGGCCGAGGCGGGTCCCGCGGGCGCGACCGCCGAGAGCCCGGCGATCGCGACGAGCAGGGCGAGCAGCGCGGGGAGGGCCCGGAGGCGGCGGGCACGGCCGGGATGCGACCGGGTGCCCTCCCGTCGCGGGCGGTCGGCGAGGGCGTGGATGAGGTGCATGGCGTCTCTTCTCATCTCGAGGGAGCGGCGCGGTCGCGCCGCGCGGCCAGGGTAGGACCGCACCCTCCCGTCGCGGAAGGGCCGCGGCCGACGCCCTCTGCTCGTTCGCCGGCAGGACGCGCGGCGTTCAGCTGGCGGCGACGGAGGCCGCGAGAGCCGGGCGGAGCGGGTCCAGCGCGCGGCGCACCGCGTCCTCCAGCGGACCCCGGCCGACCCCGTCGGCGGCCCAGGCCATGACGGCGGCGGCCGTGGCCGCGGCGACGACGGACGCCGCCACGCGCACGGGGCCGTCCGACGCGCGTCGGCCGGGGGCCCGGGGGGGGGGCGGGGGGGGCG